>JAJZWK010000014.1 GCA_021846725.1 Actinomycetes bacterium
ATGGTACAGAGACTATATCGCCGGTGGATGTGATTACGGGTCCAGGAAATAGGTATGTGGCAGAGGCAAAAAGGCAACTTTCTGGAGTGGTGGGTATACCGTCTGCATATGCAGGCCCTTCGGAGGTAGTAATAGTGGCCGATGATTCAGCTCCTGCGGAATGGGTGGCTGCCGATCTTGCCGTACAGGCAGAGCATGGCCCGGATGGATTGTCGTGGCTGATTGCATGGGATCCTGTAGTCCTAGATACGGTTGAGCAGGAGTTGTCTAGGATCGTAGAGTCGTCGACACGCATAGACGACATAAAAGCTACCTTGCTGAGTAACGGATATTCAGTGTTGGTGAAAGGTGCTGAAGAGGCAGCTACTGTTTCAAACATCATAGCTCCGGAGCATTTGGAGCTGATGTGCAGTGATGCTGACAGGATGGTCGGGTTGTTCCAATCGGCAGGAGCTGTTTTTGTTGGTTCCTATTCCGCAGCGGCATTCGGTGATTATCTGGCAGGACCCAATCATGTTCTTCCTACCGCCAGAACAGCGCGTTTTGCATCGGCACTTGGGGCGCGAGACTTTATAAAGGTCATGCATGCCATCAAAATAACGCCCAATGCGGCAAAAGAATTTGCCGATCCTGTTGCCGTTATAGCGGAGGCAGAGCAGCTACCTACTCATGGAATTGCCGCACGTATGAGGGCAGGGGACGGTAGCGATGCGTCTCCTGCTGTTTATAGCCATTCTCAGCTTAGCCATACTGGGTCGGTTGTGTCCATGAGGGACGACTTAACGCAGTTCTCTCCGTATTCCTCGCTTCACTTTGATGCAGAGGTAAAGATAAACGCCAACGAATATCCATACAGCCTACCTGATGATTGGCGGGCTGCTATTGCTGATCGTATAAAAACGTTGGAATTCAACAGATATCCGGAGATCCGTTCAGCCACCTTTCGTCAAGAGTTGGCTGGATGGTTGGGTGTGGATATGCAGAGCATCTTTGTAGGAAGAGGCTCAAATGAGGTTCTTCAATGTCTTTCGCTTGCTTATGGTGGATACGGCCGCCATGCACTTGTATTTGAACCTACCTACCAGATGCATTCGAGGATAGCCAAGGTAGCGCAAACTTCTGTCATTTCTGTGCCTAGGCGCGATGACTTTATCGTGGACATAGACCGTATGGTGGAAAACATAGAACGTTATAATCCTTATCTGATATTTCTTTGCTCTCCGAACAACCCTACAGGGATAGTAGAGTCGCGTGATGTCATTGAAACTGCGCTGCGCTTATCCTCCGGGCTGGTGATATTGGATGCAGCATATGCGGAATTCGCGAGTACGCCAATCCACGATATAGATTCCGAGTATAGAGATAGGCTGGTTATCGTACGTACCTTTTCAAAGGTATGGGCTATGGCGTCGTTGCGAATCGGTTTCATGGTTGCTCACCCCGATATCGTAGAAGCATGCAGTATGGTTGCTCTACCATACAATCTGGATAGCCTTTCTCAGGAACTTGGTCGTATAGCGCTGAGCCATGTGGATGAATTGCAGGACCGTGTGGATATGATTGTCCGTGAGCGCGAGAGAGTATTCAATGAAATGCGTAAATGGAATGTTCAATTGTGGCCCAGTGAGGCAAATTTCATACTGTTCCGTCCGCTAGGCATTGCATCAGATAAGTTTATGGACGCTATGGTTGCAAGGTCCATTCTTGTGCGTGACTTCTCGCAACAACCGTTACTAGAGGGGTGCTTTAGAGCTACTATTGGTACCGTGGAAGAGAATAATAGGTTCCTTGAAGCGCTTGCAGAAGTAATGGAGGTTACTTAGATGGCTGGCAAGAGAGAAGCTACGGTAACAAGAAATACTGCTGAAACTAGCATTGAGGTTGCTATAGATTTGGACGGTACTGGTGTTACAGAGGTTTCTACGGGAATCCCTTTTTTCGATCATATGCTTGACCAGATTGGCAGGCACGGAGCTTTTGATCTTACCGTCAAGGCAGCAGGAGATTTGGATATCGATACGCATCATACGGTAGAGGATGTCGGGATCTCATTAGGTGAGGCTTTTGCCGAGGCACTAGGCGATAAGGTGGGGATCAGGAGGTATGCTTCGTTAGCGTTGCCACTTGATGAAGCATTGGTAGAGATAGCTCTTGATGTTTCGGGTAGGCCATATTTGGCATGGGGAATCACACCATCAGCAACTGCCACATCGCTAGCAAGTATCAGAAGGGAAGGATTTCCACCTTCGCTTATATGGAGCATATCGTTTCCTCTGGATACTCCTGGTCTTGGAGACCCTCCTTTCAATCCACAGCTTGCCGAAGAGTTTTTCCGGGCATTTGTGAACTCAGCTAAAGTGACCTTGCATGTCAGGTCACCTCAATGGGCCAATCCGCATCATGTATTAGAAGCATCATTCAAGGCACTTGCCAGGTGCTTGCATGATGCTACCAGGATAGATGGAAGTATACTCCCATCGACGAAGGGTAAGCTGTGATCAAATGGAGAACGCAATCCCCAGCTTCAACCGTAGAGAGGATTCCAACAGGCATAATTATATCCAGCCTTATATTCAGCCAGCGTACATCGCTTTGTAGTAAGTGCATAGTTAGGTGGTAGTAGATAAGTTGGGCAGGTAGATGATAGCGGTAGTCGACTACGGTATCGGCAATTTGAGGTCAGCGGAGAAGGCATTGATAAAGGTGGGAGGAGATGCACGCCTCGTTACCGATCCTGGAGAGATAGAGATTGCAGATGGAGTCGTGCTTCCGGGGGTCGGTGCATTTGGAGGCTGTGCAAGAGCATTACGCGACAGCGGAATGGAGGGTGCCGTTCGTAGCGCCATCGATGCTGGAGTGCCATTCTTTGGTATTTGTGTCGGATTTCAGTTGCTTTATGAGGGTTCAGATGAAGACGATAATATTAACGGACTGGGCTTGCTGAGTGGGAGAGTAGCCAAGTTGGATGAGAGCATGAAACTTCCTCAAATGCAATGGAATGAGCTTATGGCAGTTTCTGGTAGAAACTCTGAGATGCTGGATTTGCAATCTGGTAGTGACAGGAAAGGCATGTGGGCATATTTCGTGCACTCTTACGCTCCTGTACCGGTACCTTATCTCGATAACGTAGTGGCTACATGTGATTATGGAGGTATGGTAGTTGCGGCAGTCGAGAGAGATAATATCTGGGCTACTCAGTTTCACCCTGAGAAGTCCGGTGCATTTGGGTTGACAGTACTTTCCAGGTTCGTTAAAAAGTGTCATCGTATTGGAGGTAGGTGATAATTTGCGTATACCTGCTCTTGGAATTGTCTATTGTCCTGCCGCTAGATTGAGGTCGTAGCGATGGAGTTTTATCCGGCAGTAGATATTCATGGTGGTTCAGCAGTTCGTCTGTTCAAAGGGGAGTATGGTCGAGTGACTGAGTTTGGCAATCCAGTGGAGCTTGCACTCAAATATGTAGAGTTGGGTGCCCGGAGACTGCATGTAATAGACCTTGATGGTGCTCGTAGCGGTAAGCCTGTAAACGGTGAATCGGTTTTTGAGATTGTCCGCAAGAGTGGTGTGCCGGTACAGGTAGGTGGGGGCATACGCACCGCTGAAGATGTGGAGGATATGTTGGCCGGTGGAGTTTCCCGTGTCATACTCGGTACGACTGCATTGGTGGACAGAGATGCCTTAGCTGGTATTGCTAACGATCATCCGGGTAGTGTGGTAGTAAGTTTGGATTACAAGGGTGGTGCTGTCAAAGGTGGTGCTGTCAAAGGTGGTGCTGTGTCCCATGGAACAGGTCACGGAGGTGGTGCAAGTATGGAGGACGGCAATTTGAGCATATCAGGCTGGGAAAAGCAGGCGGGCATTGACCTCTTGGGAGCAATTGAAATATGTGCTACTCTACCACTTGCAGCTCTGGTGGTAACTGCAATAGATAGAGATGGCACTATGCAAGGTCCCGATCTAAATGGTCTCTACCATATACTTGATATATCTCCGCATCCGATTATAGTTGCAGGTGGAGTGAGGAACCTGGAGGACTTGAAAACTCTAAAGAGTATTTCTAAAAATGGCAAAAGAGTAGGGGGAGTGATTTCTGGTCGTGCTGTAGCAGAGGGGGCGTTGCCCCTGCCAGAGGCACTTGAGGTGTGTGGAGATCTAAGGGTTGCCGACATACAGGCTGCCGACGCTGGGAGGAGCGGTACGTGAAATCGGTCAGAATTATTCCATGTCTGGATGTGGATGCCGGTAGAGTGAAGAAGGGGGTACGCTTCGTAGATCTCGTCGATGAGGGAGACCCCATAGAGCTTTCTCTGCGCTATGATGCAGAAGGAGCAGACGAATTGGTCTTTCTGGATATCACTGCCTCTTCGGATCGGCGCGCTACCATGGTGGATGTCGTCGCCCGTGCGGCTGATCAACTCTTTATACCGTTGACCGTAGGGGGAGGTGTAAGGACGCTTGATGATGCAAAGGCTCTTTTACGTGCAGGGGCAGACAAGGTAGCTGTAAACACCGCTGCTATTGCAAGGCCGCAGCTTATCTCCGAGATTGCAGATCAGCTTGGTTCACAATGTGTCGTTGTAGCTGTCGATGCCAAGAGACAGGGGAGTGTCAATAGCCAGGATGGAGGATGGGAGGTATATACTCACGGTGGAAGAACAGCTACCGGTATAGACGTGTTGCAATGGGTTGATCGAGTCGTTCAGCTGGGGGCGGGAGAATTATTGGTTACCTCGATGGACAGAGACGGGACCAAGGACGGATTTGACCTGGAGTTGATCGGAGAGATCACTTCCAGAGTGCCAGTACCTGTTATTGCTTCTGGAGGGGTGGGTACGTTGGAGCATTTTGCCGAAGGTGCGTTAAAGGGTGGAGCTGACGGTCTTCTGGCGGCATCCGTCTTCCATCGTAGGGAATTGAGTATAGAGAGTGTCAAGGAGTACTTGTCGTCAAGAGGAATAAATGTGCGTCCAGTTGGGTAGCTCTGCATTGAGTGACTGGTATCTTTTTCAAGCCACTACGGGAACAGGTCAACTTGTGAACCTCTTGATGTCAAGCTACCCGAGCTAGTGAGACAATTATGAATACAGTAGTAACCTGGATCGAATGAGGTGAGTATATGAGCAGCACAGAAGAGCAGGCTTCGGTTTTTGATTATGGCACAGATGCCACGGTAGCTAGATGCCCAGGTAGGGTTAATTTGATAGGAGATCATACGGATTACAATAATGGAGTCGCTCTTCCTATGGCTATAGATCTCTATACGGAGGTGACCTACAGCCCTATTCACGGTAGTCGGGTTATAGAGATTATTTCAGACATGCAACCAGATGTTGCAAAAGTGGATATAGATATACCCTTTTCTACAGAGGCTATTCGTGAGATAGATCCATCATGGTCGCGTGCTGCAGCGGGAATAATTGCTATGATTAGACCATCGGATGGGGGCACATTGCATTACAAGGGGAACTTACCCATAGGTGCAGGACTGTCATCTTCGGCTGCATTTGAGGTGGGTACTGCATTAGCACTGGGCATAGAAGGGGAGCCTACTTCAGTGGCTCAGCATTGCAGGCATGCGGGAGAGGTGGCTACTGGAGTACCGGCAGGAATTATGGATCAGCTTACCGTACTGGCGGCAAAGCAAGGTTCTGCCATGTTGATCGATTTTTCGACTTTGTTCTACAGATACGTTCAATTGCCCGAGTCTATGGAGGTAGTAGTCGTTCACTCAGGTCAGTCACGTGTCCTATCCGGTAGCGCCTATGCAGCAAGAAGAGCAGAGTGCGAGGCAGCGGCGCTTCATTTGGGGAGTCTGGGTGAGGTGTCGTACGATGTGGTCAATGCTCTTCCTGATAACACCATGCGGCGGAGGGCAAGACATGTAGTGAGTGAATGTGATCGAGTCAAGCGTTTCGCTGAATGTATGGTAAGTGGTGATCTGCGTACCGCTGGGCAGCTTATGGTGGAAAGCCATCGTAGTTTGGCTGACGACTTCGAGGTATCTACCCCTGAGCTGGATAGTTTGGTAGACGAGTTACTTTCTATCGATGGAGTATATGGTGCTAGACTCACCGGCGCGGGATTTGGCGGCTGCGTCGTGGCAATATGTGATCCGGGTAGCATAGATACGAATACTTTTCAGCATGGTGCCTGGGTGGTACGACCTTCAGCGGGTGCAAGTATCGTACTTAGCCGGTAGCAGGGTGAGTTGGCGTTGTACCGTTAGGACCTAGTATGTCGAATCCATCCGGTACATTCAGGTATCCTACTGCACTGCCCGGAGTATGCGTGATGCCATACTGCCATACCAGAGCACCAGTAGCTGGATCGATAGCAATCATTCTGTCATTGTGGTCATCGTTTAGCATGAAGACTCCACTTGGGAGCATCTCCACTAGTGAGGGATGGTCCAGCATATCCGGCCCACTTCTGGGTTGGTAGCGATAGAGGCTTTGACCATTACGGTTGAAAATTAGGATAGCTCCGGGTTTTGTATAATCGGCTATTAGGTACCTGTTTGGTCCTAGGCGTTGCGGGTCGGATGGGTAGGATATTGGGATCTGGGCAGACCATACTAATTTACCTTGCATTGTGTATTCGTCTACCCAATGCCCGTTGATTTCTGAGATGAGGAGATTGCCATTGGGTAGGGGGGTGTCACCATTCGGTGAACCGAGAGCGACAGGATGATCCTGATCGTGTATGCACCTTCCTGTAGTGCCAATCTGGTGGACTATCTGGTCAGTCAGCGGGTTGATGACTATTACCCTGCAGTTCGCTATATCGGCAGTTACTACATTGCCACCTTTGAGCATATAGGCATCATCTGGTGTGTTCAGGAAGCCAGGCGCAGTACCGGTTACTCCAAAATGTCCGTAAGTCCAGAGTACCTTACCTGATGGGTAGGCAATCTCTGCAACCACGTTTTCGTTCTCCTCATTGGTGACTATGACGCTTCCATGGCGTGCAAAGAATGCATCGTCGGCCGAGAAACCACCCGGCGGTGCCGGCGCGCTCCCAGATGGGTACTGCCAGGTAATCTTGGATTGTGTATTCAACACGATCAGGCGATTATTTCCCTCATCGGCTACCAGCAATTTCTCTCCATAGTATGGTGATCCGGCTCCAGGTTGTCCTGCATAACCAAATGCCGTATTGGGTGTCATCATCTGTTCTGTATTCGTGTATGCAGATGCAGCAGATTCTCCACCTGTGAGCCATGCGGTGTTACCAGAGATAGCGATTCCACTGTGTGCAGTGGGTGTACGTAATTGCCCTGCCGGGAGCAGTTTGTTCGATGAAGTTTGGAATGCCCATATCGTGGTCAGAACCGACCGTGACGGTGAGGTATACACCTCTGGGTTGTCTACGGGGCTGTACGGCCCTGTGATTCTGTTTGCTACAGATGGATTGCTGGTCACACCACCCGCTAGGTATATATGTCCGTCCAGCACCGCCGCGGAGGCACCTTCAAGAGGTACTGGCATATGACCGACTATCGATACTCTGCCTGTTTGCAGATCTATTACTTGGATATCACTGGTTGGTTTACCAGCTTGTGGCCCTGTAACGTAGATACCGCCGAAAACGTAGATCGTATGGTCAAGTGCTGCAACGGCAGGATACCGCACAGGGACTTCTAACTTGCCTGCAGAGGTAAAGTTGATCCCATTTGAGGTGGAGAGCACAGTACTCGACGGCTGTCCATTATCGTATCCACCAATGATGTAAATGCGCCCATTCGCGATTGTAGCAACGGCATCGGCCCTGGGTTGGGGAAGGTGGCCGATTATACGTGCTACAAAGGTAGTGGACGCACCGGAAGTAGTATTGCCGGCACTGGACGAGGGTGTTGTATTGGGGCTAACAGCTATTACGTCTGATGTAAATCCACTACTGGTACCACCGCCGAAGATAAATGATTGATTGTTCAAAGTAGCACCTGCTGCATCGTGCAACGCAATGGGCAGGTTGCCTACGTTCTGGTATACACCTGACGGCACTGACATAAGTGACAGTGTGGTGAGTGAAGATCCCGACAGCCCTCCTGCTATCAATATTTTACCGGGTCCTAATGAGGATGGGGCGGGAATAGTCAACTCACGCTGAATAGGTAACGGTACGTTCCATGGCAGTTGGCCTGCTTCTATGGCGGGTATTTGCGATGTATGTGTATCATGAGTAGTCGCTGTGATGGTGGCAGAGGTATCTGTTTTATGGTGTGTAGACGATGGAGCACTTCCTGCAACTGCCTGGGATACCCCCCATGCACCAACTGCCAGGATAATTACGATTGCAACCGCTCGTATCCTTCGAAAAGTAAGAGATGGCCTACCATGTTGGTGAGCATTAACGCTGCTTGCTTGATTGGAATTGTTGTTACCGGACATGAGTTGTTATATTACACGCCTACTGTCTTTAGCGGAGGTCACCTTATATTGGGCCAAAATTTTATTGGTAGTTCATCGTGTCGAGTGATTTGTCCGCGCTCTTCCAGTACTACTATATGAGCCATCGCCTCTCCGACTGCTGCTCTTCTCATGTAGAGAGGTAATTCGTCCAGCGGATGTGCCCAGTGCAAGTTGTTGGTGATTTCCCATGCAGTTGATCCTGGTAGGGTTGTGATTACCTTGAATACCTCCTGGAGCCTGTCTTCGTGGTGTGCCAGAAGCTCGTCTATACGCGCAGCCAATGGCTTGAACCGATATTCATGGGCTGGCATGACTTCATCTACATCGAGGTCACGGATACGTGCCAATGATGCCATATAATCACTTAGCGGGTTCAATGCTTGTTGGGTATGAACTGTGACTATAGGGGTAATTCTTGGAAGTACATGGTCGCCGGCGAGCAGTATTCTCCTCTTTTCGCTGTAAAAACAGATATGTCCGGGAGAATGTCCGGGAGTCCATATTGCACGTAAATCAATTCCAGGGAGATCTACCATATCGCCGTCATCCAAGAGCACATCAGGCTCTGCAGTGGAGACAAATTGGCGAATAGCCATTGATGCCATACTTAGCTCTTCGATGGAGTCGTCGGGTATGCCAGCCGCTTTCAGCATGGTTTGCATCGTAGAGAGTAGATCCTTCGGATCGTCATATCTGTTTGGTATGAGAGCTGCATCTGCCCGATGTAACGCTATCTGTGCGCCTGAATACTCTTTTACCCGACCTGCCAGTCCATAGTGGTCGGGATGAATGTGAGTTATAAGTGCTGCCCTTACGTCGGTTATCGAGGCCCCGATACTGTCCAGACCTGCCGTGAGGGCGGACCATGCATCTTCGGTGTTCCACCCGGCATCTACTATTGCAATACCGTCATTCAGTTCCAGTGCATATACCAAGACATAGCGTAATGGGTTGTTGGGTATGGGTACTGGTATCGACCAAAGACCTGATCCTAGGTCTTCTATTGGAGGGAGCTGATTGGCATCCCATGCTTCTTTTTGCAGTGATCCTGTTATCTCTATCATTCAGTTGCTATCATAGGTGCTAGTGGCTTATCCCGCAAATGACTATGTGTGTATCGTTAATGTGGATTGGTGATTGCGCCGCCAGCATCCCTTGACTTCATGGCTGAAGCCAGATGCTTGGAGAGCGTGTTTGGTCAATATCGTGCGTGTGCCATGGTGCATGTGGGTTCTTACTAGTCAGATACCTATATTCTCACAGAAAGATCAACTACTTACTACATAGTAGTAAACGCTATACAGTTTATTTAATTGTATAAATCTTGGTTGTATTTCAATGCGTTTAATGCTAAAAAATAAGTGTCGTAATGTATACTGAATAGTAGTACATTGTGTGCCGCATGAATTGGCGGTAATGTAGCTATTGTTAAGAGTTATTGAAAGTGATCACTATATGGGATTGAAAGATAGGGGATATCCGGGAGATAGCCTTACGGGAGATAGCCTTACGGGAGACGCAAGAGGGGCAATCAACCGTTCAAGGTGTGCTGGTACGCTTAATTCCAATGGACATGCCGATTCCAATGGGCATAGTGTCACCAATGGGCATAGTGTCACCAATGGGAATAGTGGCGCCACTAACGGAAGTGGCATAATGATTGGTCACGATGAACACGACTCAATTGATTTCGAAGCAGACACTTCGATCTACAATGTAGCTTTGGACGCTGGGCACGTACTGGATTCCATGCTTGATGCCTTTATCGAAGTAGACAGTGGCGGCATCATATTGCTATGGAACGGTAAAGCTGAAGAGATGTTTGGCTGGAGTAGGAGTGAGGCTGTTGGCCGTTATGTCCAGGATATGATCGTTCCGGAAAGGTATAGAGAACTGTACAACAATCAGGTCCTCGTTGAAGCCATAAAAATGGCATATAAGGGAACTGGAGAGGTGGCAGAACGTAACATCATACTGAAAAAACGTGATGGTACAGAAATACCGGTACTTTCAAGAGCGTATGCATACAAGGATGGTGACATGATACGTATCGGCGGGTCGGTAAGAGACACATCTACTCTGCGTACGATGGAGGAGAGACTTGCTTCTGCTTACCTTCGTGATCAACTTACCGGTTTGCCCAATCGCGCCTACCTTACTTATCAAGTCAACTACCTGCTGGCAAGGGATAGTGATGATTTAGACAAGAAGGCTGAAGTAGCCATAGCGGCTGTCGACATAGACAGGTTTACCGCTATCAATGATGCTTATGGACAGGAAGTTGGGGATGAGGTCCTGATCGAGGTATCTTCAAGACTCTCTTCCATAGCGGGAACCGGCGCTTTGCTTGGTAGGTTTGGTGCAGACGAATTCTTTGTTTGTTTTGATGGAGTCGGTGCTACCGAACGTGCAGAAGAGTTTGCCAGGAGGTCTTTGGAGTCGTTCAAGGATCCGGTTTCTACGTCTAAGGGGTACCTGTATATAGATGTGAGCGTAGGTGTAGGTAGCTCTGGGTCGGGTAACCTGTTTGGAGATACCCAAGATTCTGATCGGTCTTCAGATCTGCTGAAGCAGGGGAAAAATCATTTGGATAACACCGCTGAGGATACTCACATAAGCGCTACTGGGGATACCACCAGGAACACCACCAAAGCTGCCGACCAAAGTGATACCGAGTCCGTCCCCGTGAAGGTCGATGCAAGCCTTCTCTTTTCCTCTGCTGACATGGCCATGCAGAATGCAAAGGTATCTGGCAGGAATTCTCATGTAGTCTTTGGCGAGAACATGCGTCAAGAGATCATAGACCGAGTCGATACAAAGATGGGGCTTCATCGTGCTATGGAATCGAACGAGTTGCGCTTATTCTACCAACCTGTGGTAGATATACATGGTCAGAATATGGTTGGAGTAGAGGCATTGATCAGATGGGACAACCCGGATAAAGGACTTGTTCCTCCAGACAGGTTCATTCCCGTTGCAGAGGATAGTGGGTTGATAATCCCAATAGGTGAGTGGGTACTCGAGAGCGCGTGTAGTAGCTTTAGTTTTTGGGATGATCCAAAGTGGCGTTGGAGCAACGGGGCAAACACCGTAGGTGTCAATTTGTCGGCACGCCAGATAGACCACCCCGGCTTGGTAGCTGCTGTAGAAAAGGTCATTTCGGATTCCGGTATTGATCCCCACAGGCTTACCCTTGAGATTACCGAGAGTGCATTGATGAAAGATGCTGCTGCTGCGCTTGGTGTGATGAGTTCCTTGAAGTCTTTAGGAGTTGCGCTCTCAGTGGATGATTTTGGAACGGGATACTCCTCTCTCAGCTATTTGCAGAAATTCCCGCTTGATGTCTTGAAGATAGACAAATCTTTTATTGACGACTTGGGTATAGATAACCAAGCGGAGTACCTGGTTAAAGCTATTATCGATCTGGCTCATGCTCTTAAGCTGGAAGTCATCGCCGAAGGGGTAGAGACAGAGATGCAATTAGAGATGTTGCAGAAGATGAATTGTGACTTCGTACAAGGGTTCCTGTTCTCCAAACCTATGCCTACTGATCGTCTGCTGGACGAGTTCAGTCTTCCACGATTGTGACGCTTTGTCTGCATGATGCTATGATCATAACGGATGAGTGATCTTTCAGGTATATTCAAGGCTTACGATATAAGGGGGCTGGTTCCCGAGGAGCTGGATGCACGTAAAGCAAGGGCTATTGGGTGGGCATTTGCACGACTCTGTGTATCAGAGGCATCGCGTAACTCTGGAAGCTCAGTAATTTCCCAGAGCTCAAGGAATTACGACAGCCCAAAGGGATTGGTTGCTCCGGATGGTGCTCTTAGCGCAGGGAACTATGATGTCCCGGATGCCATTGTAGTTTGTCGTGATATGCGAGAATCGGGCAGAGAGCTTGTGAAAGAATTTGCAGAAGGGGCCATGGCTGCTGGGATGTCCATCAAGGATGCCGGCATGACCTCGACTGATATGGCATATTTTATTTCAGGGTATCTAGATCTTCCGGCCGCTATCTTTACCGCATCCCACAATCCTGCTGCTTACAACGGCATAAAACTCTGTTACAGCGGGGCACGACCAGTGGGGCAGGATACCGGGCTGGCTGAGCTGATGCAAATGGCAACTGATGCATTCGATACTGATGATTACCTTGCTGGACCGGCTCCAGGTACCAATAGTGATTCTATAGATATGTTGCAAAGCTATGTAGATCATGTCTTATCGTTTATAGATATAAGTACACTACGTAGTATGGTTGTCGTGGCCGATACGGCAAACGGAATGGGTGGACTGGTAGTTCCGGAAGTCTTTTCCAGGTTACCATTTGAGTACCATATCCTCTACCCTGAACTGGATGGTACCTTTCCGAATCATCCGGCCGATCCTATACAGGAGAAAAACTTGTCCGACCTGAAGAGGGCGGTCCTGGATAAGGGTGCAGATGTTGGTCTGGCATTCGACGGTGATGCTGACAGGGTATTTCTTATAGATGAGGATGCCCACCCTGTATCTGGTTCGTTGACTACTGCGCTAGTAGCGAGCAGTATGCTTACCAAGTTCCCTGGGTCGACTATCCTGTACAATATTATATGTTCCAAGGTGGTTCCTGAAACCATTTCTTCGATGGGTGGCAAGCCCATACGTACACGGGTAGGACACTCCTTCATCAAGAAGGTTATGGCTGATACGGGAGCGGTATTTGGAGGCGAACATTCAGGGCATTATTATTTTAGGGATAATTACAGAGCAGATTCAGGTATGATAGCTGCCTTGATGGTGCTGGAGCTGATGTCCAGGTCAGGAAAGCCACTTTCTGAATTGGTAAAGCCTTTGCAGCGCTACAACGCATCTGGTGAGATCAATACCGTTGTAGATGACCCCGTGCATGTAGTGGCAGAGGTGGCAGATAGACTTGTCAAGCAAGGGATAGATTGCGATATGATTGACGGACTAACCGTAGATTATGGCAGTTGGTGGTTCAATTTGAGGCCTTCTAACACTGAACCACTACTCCGGCTTAATGTAGAAGCATCTCGTGAGATAGACTTGGATGCTTGTATACATGAAGTCAAAGATTTGATTGATGAGGTTAATAATGCTTGATAAATTGCTTATTGAAGTGCTGGCATGTCCAGAGGATAAAGGATCGCTGCTTTATTTTGAAGATGAGAACATCCTTTATAACCCTCGCCTGAAGAGGATCTACGAAGTGCGTGATGGAATACCGATTATGTTGATCGACGAATCCCACCAGGTAGACGAAGAGGAGCACAAGCGTCTTACAGAAAAAGCTGCTTCTGGCAAGGCAGTAGGGACTTTGAGCGGCTCTTGAATATCTATGTCGTTAGATTCTCTCTACATGCGGGAGGCAGTCATGCAACTGCCACTACAGATAGAAACTGCATTAAGTAGTACAGCTCAGCACGATGTAAGCATATTAAGATCTTATTCATATTCAGGTATATCAAGTGTTGTCGTAGCAGGTATGGGTGGAAGCGGCATCATAGGAGATCTTCTCAGTGCTGCTGTTGCTGGTATTTGTCCTGTTCCAGTGTCGGTGTGTAAGTCATACAACTTGCCGGCGTATGTGGATGACCATACTTTTTTGGTTGCAGTATCGTTTTCGGGTAATACCGAGGAGACCATAGAGGTGATGAGAAGTGCCCATCGTAGAGGTGTGAAAATGATGGCAATTTCCAGCGGAGGCACAATTGCAGAGATGGCTACTGATTGGGGGATACCGTGGTTCAATGTCGATAGCACCATACCTCAGCCCAGGGCTGCAATAGGAGCACTATTCGTTCCGCTCTATATAGCAATGGAGGTCGTCGGCCTGGTATCGAATGCGACGGACTCGCTCAAAGATGCTATCAGCCAGTTGAAACGTCGGGTGGAGCAGGTAAATGAATCTGGTGGTATTGCCACAGTGGATTCAGCTGCTAAACTGGTTGCAGGGCGTATCCCGTTGATATGGGGGTCTGATGGAATTGGAGCGGTAGCTGCTTCCAGATTACGTACCCAGATAAACGAGAACGCAAAATCCATAGCCATTAGTTCGACGGTGCCTGAATTATGCCACAACGAACTGGCAGGATGGGGACAGCTTGGTGACATCACCCGTCAACTGCTAGCTGTCGTGGTCATGAGGCATATTGATGAGAGTGAGGCTATAATAAAACGTTACGATTTTCTTCGTGAAATAGTGTCGGAGTCTGTAGGCGGTATGATCGAATTGTATGCGGAAGGTGGTACCCTTATCGCGAGAATGTTTGATCTGATCTTTCTGGGAGACCTCATTTCGTTGGAAGTGGCGCGTATCGAGCAGATTGATCCAGGCCCTGTACCGGTTCTTGACAGAATGAAGAGATACTTGAAAGAGAGTAAGGAGTATAGATAATAATGGAATACGATATAAAAGACCCCGGCCTGGCAGAGTTGGGTAAGCAACGCATAGAATGGGCAGATGCGAACATGCCGGTACTTGCTTCAATACGTGAACGCTTTGTGGAGCAGCATCCGTTGGATGGTATGGTAATTGCTGCATGTCTGCATATTACTACGGAGACAGCCAATCTTCTTAGGACACTTTCAGCCGGTGGTGCAAGGGTGGTGGCATGTGCATCCAATCCTCTTTCCACTCAAGATGACGTTGCCGCCTCCTTGGTACATGATTATGGTATCGAGGTGTTCGCCGTAAGAGGCGAAGGGGAAGAGAAGTACTATGCTCATATAGACGCATGCCTGGATGCCCATCCTACTATGACTATGGATGATGGATGTGATCTGGTAACGAGACTTCATCGTGAAAGACCGAATCAGGCTGAAAATGTGATTGCAGGTACTGAAGAGACTACTACTGGCGTAATCAGGCTCAGGGCGATGGAAGCTGCTGGGGCGCTCAGATACCCAATCATTGCTGTCAATGATGCTTATACGAAGCACCTGTTTGATAATCGTTATGGAACAGGGCAATCTACTTTGGATGGTATTATCCGTGCTACCAATGTTCTTTTGGCTGGGAAGAAGATAGTGGTTGCAGGCTATGGTAATTGCGGTAGGGGAGTTGCCAGTCGCTCCAGAGGCATGGGTGCTCAGGTGATCGTCTGCGAGGTAGACCCCTTGCGTTCCTTGGAAGCAGTAATGGATGGTTTCAGGGTAGAGCCCATGGAAGTGGCAGCTCGAGAAGGCGATATTTTTATTACAGTTACTGGTGATCGTGATGTGTTGCGTTCTGAGCATTTTGCTCTTATGCAAGACGGGGCGATACTGGCCAATTCGGGGCATTTCGATATCGAGATAGATCTGAAAGCTCTTGCCAAGATGGCTGACGGAAATAAACGTCAAGTACGTCCCGGTGTCGATGAGTTTCAGATTGACGATTCACAGTCCAGCGACTTTGCCGGTAACGGTTCTGTCACGGTGGATAAGAGCACTCAGGGCGGTGGTAGCATTGTCATGAAGAATGGTGGCGCTCGTAAGGATGGCAAGAAAAGGATCTATGTTATCGCAGAAGGTAGGTTGGTCAACCTTGGTGCTGCCGAGGGGCATCCTGCGGCAGTCATGGATATGAGCTTTGCCAATCAAGCACTTTGCAGTGAGTGGGCAGTACAGTCCGCATCTGGGTTAGCGCGGAGTGTCCATAGAGTACCTGGGCACATCGATGAACAAGTTGCAAAATTGAAGCTCGAGTCGCTTGGTGTGCAGATAGATACGCTTACCGATGAGCAGATAGAGTATCTTAGGTCATGGGAGATAGGTACTTGAGATTCCTGATATTCGTGGGGCATCGCACTTGAATATCCTGGATAGGGTTCTTCGAGCAGGCGAGGGCAAGAAGGTCAAGCGTTTGGCGGAGCTTGTCGGCTATGTAAACGCTATCGAACCGGAGGTCGAAGCACTGTCAGACGAGGAGCTGGCAGCTAAGAGTACGGAGTTCCGAGAACGCTTGGCAAATGGGAGTTCACTTGATGAGATACTCATTGATGCTTATGCGGTAGTGCGTGAGGCGGCTTGGCGCGTTCTGGGACAGCGACATTTCGATGTGCAGGTAATGGGTGGTATAGCTCTTCATTTTGGATGGATTGCAGAAATGAAGACAGGAGAGGGAAAGACGCTTGCTTCTACTTTACCTGCATATCTCAACGGATTGGCCGGCAGGGGAGTGCATGTGGTAACCGTAAATGATTATCTATCCAAGCGTGACTCTGAATGGATGGGGAGACTCTACAATTTCCTTGGTCTGACAGTAGGTAGAGTATCTCCGGATGTGGAAGATTTCAGTTCCAAGAAATTAGCGTATGACTGTGATATCACCTATGGAACCAACACCGAGTTTGGCTTTGATTATCTCAGGGATAATATGGCTAGATCTCGAGACGCAATGGTTCAACGTGGATTTGCCTATGCAATAGTGGACGAGGTCGACTCCATCCTGATAGATGAGGCCAGGACTCCACTTATCATATCGGGACCATCTATGGAATCAGCAAAGCTCTATTACCAGTTTGCTTCTATAGTGCGTACTCTCAAGCCGGATATAGATTACGAGGTCGACGAAGAGAAGCGCATAGTAGTACCGACCGAGTCAGGTATAGAAAAGGTCGAGAAACAACTTGGTCTGGACAACATGTATGATTCCTTGGCGGTCAATTATGTTCATCACCTTACTCAAGCGTTACGTGCCAAGGAACTCTACAAGCGAGATCGAGATTATTTGGTAGTGGATGGTGAAGTAAAGATAGTAGACGAGTTTACAGGCAGAGTTCTGGAGGGTCGGCGCTGGTCTGATGGTCTTCACCAAGCAGTAGAGGCGCAGGAGAGGGTGAGGATCAAAGAGGAAAACCATACATGGGCAACCGTTACACTGCAGAACTACTTTCGCATGTACGATAAATTGTCGGGCATGACCGGTACTGCCTCTACTGAAGCTGCAGAGTTTGCAAATACTTACGGAATGCAGGTTGTCACCATACCCACCAATAAGCCAATGGTGAGAATTGATCATTCGGACGTAATCTACAAGACTGAAGATGCCAAGTTCAAGGCTATTGCAGATGATATTGCCGAACGCCACAGTAGAGGGCAGCCAGTCCTGGTAGGTACGGCATCGGTTGCCAAGTCCGAAAAACTTTCTAGGGTGCTGGAGCAGCGAGGTATTCCCCATCAGGTCCTCAACGCCAAGCAACATGCCAGGGAAGCTGAGATAGTCGTTCAGGCAGGGCGTCTGGGGAGAGTCACAGTGGCAACCAATATGGCCGGTAGGGGTGTAGACATACTTCTCGGAGGTAACCCGGAGGGACTTGCATTACATGAATTGTCGGCAAGAGGTGGCGATGAAGCTAGTAGTGATGACTATGATGCTATTTTGAGTAAGTACAAGGATATATGTGAGTCTGAGGCTGAAGAAGTACGCAAACTTGGTGGACTCTATGTACTTGGCAGCGAAAGGCATGAAAGTCGTCGCATTGATGATCAGCTACGTGGTCGATCCGGCAGGCAGGGAGATCCTGGGGAGAGTCGTTTCTTCTTGTCGCTAGAGGATGATATTATGCGTCTTTTTGCTACAGGAGCCATGCAGTGGGTGATGGATAGGGCACTGCCTGAGGATGTTCCCATAGAGGCACGTATGGTCACCAAGGCAATAGAGAAGGCTCAGCATACAGTAGAACAACGTAATGCTGAGATACGAAAAGATGTCCTTAAGTACGATGAGGTACTCAATGAGCAACGTAAGGTTATCTATGCTCGGCGACTGCAAGTCATAGACAATGAAGATCTCCAAGAATTCACTGAAGAATTGATTGAAGAGACTATCTTGAGCATTGTGGAACGATACTGCCCTGGCAATTTTTCTGAGGAATGGGATCTGAACGGCCTTCTTGTGGATATAAGCCAGTATTATCCAACTGAGTTTCATGAGGACGATCTTGCTGAAGCCACCGACAGGACGCATCTGAGCGAGAGCCTTATTGCTGAGGCAATCAGGTATTACAAATCACGTGACGATTTATTTCCGGGAGGAGCCCAAGAGGCGAGAGATATCGAGAGGGAGATCATGCTTCAGATGATTGACCAGCATTGGAAGGACCACTTGATGGAGATGGATTACCTACGTGAAGGGATCAATCTTCGTGCTATGGGGCAACTGGATCCTCTCGTAGCCTGGCAGGCAGATGGATACGATATGTTTGGTAAGATGATCGACAGGATAAATGACGATTATCTCCGTTACGTATTGCATGTAGAGACCTTGGAGAGAGTAGACGAGGAGCCTGATCTTGCTCAGGTGAACTACCAGGCAGCAGATGACCCAGCTCAGGATTTTGAAAGCATTTCTCAGTCTCTGGTGCAGGCTATGAATTCGAATCTCGGAAATATGGAGGCTAGGAGTAGCTCATCACTGTCCTCGGGAACTGGACGCTCGGATCCGCAGTCAGCGAGAGCTGGTAGGGCTGAATTCAATGGCGATACGGACTCTGGCTATGCTCCGGTACCCACCGATTTAGCAGGTAGAGCTAGGCCTGGTGGCCAGCCTGGACATCTGAACAGTGGCGTTGCCAAGATAGGTAGGAATGATCCATGCTGGTGCGGTAGCGGTAAAAAGTATAAATTCTGTCATGGCGCGACCTGAAAATCCAGTAGAGGCAGCCAGCATACTGGATAGCCTGTCGGTTCGCTTGGATGAGGCTGATGTATACATGGGATTGGATAAGCTGCAAACCAGGTATGCCGAATTGAACAATGAGGTCAGTGATGTGCATCTTTGGGACAACCAGGATCACGCCAAAGCCGTGACAAGTGAATTGGCAGCAATAGAGAACGATATAGGTCTGTTAAGAGATTTACGTTGCAGGCTGGAGGATGCGGAAGCATTGTTGGCTTTGATCAGGGAGACGGGGGATGAAAATATGGACCCTGAACTGTTCGAGTTGCTTGATAGCATAGACAGTAAATTACGCGATCTGGAGATCAGGTCATTACTTTCAGGGGAATATGATTCTCAGGATGCTGTGGTGGAAGTGCATGCCGGTGCCGGTGGTACTGATGCCCAGGACTGGTGCGAAATGTTGATGAGGATGTATCTGCGATGGGCTGAGCGCCAGGGTTTTGATGCAGAAATAGACGAAATGGTAGAAGGTCAGGAGGCTGGTTTGCTGTCGGCAACCTTCATTGTGAAGGGTAGGTATGCTTACGGTATGCTCTCAGCGGAAAAGGGGGTACATCGCTTGGTGAGGATTTCACCGTTCGATTCCCAGCATCGCAGGCATACCAGTTTTGCATCTGTCAATGCAATCCCATTTATGGAAGACCTGCCGGAGGTAGAGATAGACGAGAAAGATCTGAGGGTAGATACTTACCGTTCAGCCGGTGCTGGTGGACAGCATGTGAACAAGACTGATTCCGCTGTAAGACTTACTCACCTTCCTACCGGTCTTGTTGTGACATGCCAGAATCAGCGCAGTCAGCATCAGAACAAAGCTCGTGCTCTACAGATTCTCGCAGCGAGGTTGGCAGAGGTTTACCGGGAGGAGCACAGGAAGGAGTTGGATGAACTTGGCGGTCCGAAAGAGGAGGTAGCCTGGGGGAACCAGATTCGCTCTTATACTCTTGCTCCATTCCAGCTTGTAAAGGACCACAGGACTCAAGAGGAGACTGGTAATGTGGCAGCAGTGCTTGATGGTGACATTTCGAACTTTATTGAGGCGGAGTTGAGGCGGAGGCGGTTGTCATAGGGTAGATGATGCAGTGAAGATCATGTCTATCCGTGCATGGCAATGCAATTGATGGTATGATAGCAAAGTAATGATCACGCTTGAAAGTGTTACCAAGACTTACAAGACGGGAACAGTAGCCCTGAAGGACGTTTCTATGGACATCAGTAAGGGGGAGTTTGTTTTTCTTGTAGGTGCTTCGGGTGCCGGTAAGAGTACCCTGATGGCATTGATACTGCGTGAAGAGCTTCCTGATGACGGTCGTATATGGGTAGCAGGCAGGAATCTGGCCAATCTTCCCCGCTGGAGAGTACCGTATCTTCGTCGTAATATTGGTTGTGTATTCCAGGATTTCAGACTGTTGCCGACCAAGACCGTTTTTGAAAATGTTGCATTTGCCCTGCAGGTAATAGGTAGACCGCACCACCAGATAGAGAAACAGGTGCCCCAGGTGCTTGATCTGGTGGGTCTGGCCAGCAAGGCTAAGAACATGCCGGACGAGCTGTCAGGTGGGGAGCAGCAGAGAGTTGCCATAGCGCGTGCCTTTGTAAACAGGCCGTTGATTCTTATTGCCGATGAGCCGACAGGTAATCTGGATCCTTCTACCAGTAAGGACATTGTCCAGTTGCTCGACCGGATAAACAAATCCGGTACTACGGTCGTCGTAGCAACACACGATGCCAACATAGTAGATACTATGCGAAAGCGTGTAATCGAACTCGATAACGGTGAAGTTGTTCGTGATCAGAATAGAGGGGTGTATGATGTAGATATTGATGATTCCTCCGGTATGTCGGCCAGAGACTTGGTAGCTCACTCCAGAGGGAGAAGGGGTTAGTTTCTTTGAGTCTTCCGGTGAGTTTTGCCACCAAAGAAGCAGGGAGTAATCTATGGCGTAACCGCCTGATGACAATTGCTGCAATTCTGACTGTAGCTATTTCGCTGTCACTGGTAGGTGCTGCCCTCTTCTTGCGCCAGGGGGTTTCCAACGCAACGACCGAATGGCGTCACGGTGTAAACGTCATTGTGTGGTTTCATCCGAGCTCTTCTCGTACCGAGCAGAGTGCTGTTGGTGATGAGTTGACTCAGCTCACTTATGTGAAGTCATGTACGTACAGAACTCAGACATACAACTATGACCAGGGGAAGAGATTCTTCCAGAGTCTGCTTGGTTCAGCGTCAGGAGCTATGACACCTGCCGATACCCCTGCATCGGATCAGTGTGTGTTGAAGGATCCCAACGAAGCTGCCGCCATATCTGCCAGGTTTACGAATATGCCGGGTGTGTTGAACGTCAGTTATCCGAGTAAGGCAATTCATAATATGGAAAACGTCACACATATTGCCCAGTTGTCGTTTTTGATCGTGGCGCTCATACTGCTTGTTTCTGCCCTGGCGCTGATTATCAATACTATCAGGCTTGCGATTTTCTCCCGGCGTAAGGAGGTGTCGGTTATGAAGTTGGTAGGTGCAACGAACTGGTTTATAAGAGTCCCATTCATGCTTGAAGGTTTGGTTCAGGGGCTTATTGGTGCGTTGGTTGCGATAATGGTCGTTTTAATTCTGAATTGGCAGCTGGATGCCGCCAGTGCTGGGAATACTCTCAGTACGTTGTACAAGATGAGGCTGGCAGGTGGGGAGTTGGCAGTTATTTTGGTTGCTATTCTTTTGATTGGAATAGTGATTGGTGCACTTGGCTCTGCATTTGCTGTAAGGCGTTTCTTGGATACCTGACACCTAATACTTAGGCTGTTGGTGGAGTAGGGGGGGTGCTATTGGCGGAAATCCTGGTTTTGTAACCTTCTATTGAACTATACTTGCTTCGGTGCTGACTTCTCGACCCCCGGAGGATACCCCCGAACATTTCCGACCTGTAGATGTTAATTCATCCGACAATAAGGGTGGGTGGCTGAATCGAGATAGCCTACGCCTTGGTATCAGTACTTCCTTTTTCCCATGGTTGGCAACTAGATTGGTCGTTATTCCCGTGGTGTACATGGCTCGTGAAATCGCCACTAAAGGACATTTGCCGGCATCCATGGCCAGTGTTGCCAGGCAGGGGCTATTTAGCTGGGATGCAGGGTGGTATGAAAGCATAGCGGTTCATGGTTATGGGTTTCTTGGCTACTCCTCTCTCCGTTTTTTTCCACTTTTCCCACTTATTGTCA
>JAJZWK010000105.1 GCA_021846725.1 Actinomycetes bacterium
CGCCGATGAATAATTATTATAGCACAAAATTAAGTATTGGTCGTGCACCTGTTGGACACGTAGCAGCTACACTACTCGAATTATATCGTCGTATGCTGAATGACAGCTAATATCAAGAAGACACTCCCCGTCAGGCTACTCCCGTCATCGACTGGCCGGTCAATGAATTGCTGTTACCGTGAGAAGAACCAGCAGGAGAAACGGCAGCGTTGGCACTGTTGGTGGTACCTGTGCCAGTACCTGTCCCTCCGCCTGAAGAACCACCCTGAGTCGGAGAAGTAGTCCTGGGAGACGAGGTACCAGAACTCGACGAGGTACCTGTAGATGAATTACCAATGCCAGTAGAGGAAGTACCGCTGCCAGCCGAAGATCCAGCCCCGGAAGCTGTAGTCGATGTTCCCGTAGCCCCGGAGCCCTTAGACGACGTGCCAGCCGAAGAAGAGTCCCCTGTTCCCGTAGAACTACTGGATCCACCAGAGAGTAGGCTGTCCAGTTGCTGTACAACTGTCCCCATCTGGGTAATCTCGGATTGGTATCCACCAAGATTGCCAGCCTTGAGGTCTGACTGTGCCTGTGCATAGAGGGAAGCTGCCTGAGCAGCCAATTTAGCTGCTTCGCTGGCATTAGCTGATGTAGTAGGAGTTGACGGCGTAGTCGGAACAGATGTGGAAGGCGGAGCGCTCGATGTAGTAGATGCACTGGTACTGTTGGGCAATGACACATTGAACCCGATCACCTGTGAAATGGCCGACTGGAGGCTGGTTGACATCGCTATACGACTACCCATAACAGCTATAACGTCGTCCAACACCGGAAGGGCATTGCGCGATGCCTGAACATACAGAGGACGTACATACAGTATCGACTGCCCTATCGGTAGCATGGCAACATGTCCCAAAAGTACCTGCGAACCGTTTTGCCCAAGTAACGTGATCTCACGCGATATGGTCGGATTTGCCTGTATGCGTGCATCTACAAGAGCAGGACCATCAATAGATTGGCCACGGGGAGCAATATACACAGTGAGCTGACCGTAATCACTGGGATCCGAACCGGCAGTCATGAATGCAGCAAGCGTCTGAATCTGGTTACCTTGAGATACTGGAACAAATGCATCCACAAGATCAAAAGACGGGTCAGTCGCTCCTGGCGACTGTATCAGCTCGTATTCTGGGTTCATCCGGACTACCTGACCAGTGGAAACGATCTGCCCAATAGAGTTCTTCGTGACCTGCAACCCCAAAGCGGCAGAAGGGGGGCCGGTACCAGGACTTTGCGAAACGCTCCAAGCATTTGATGCATTGTAAAAAGCCGAAGAATTGGTAAGGTGATAGCGTCCAATCATAGCGGCTTGTATTGCAAAAAGATCTTTTGGATAGCGTAGCGAGTTTTGCAACGAAAGTGGCATCTTGGACATAGAGGTAAACATATGAGGAAATACTTTCTCCCAGGCTTGTAAAATCGGATCTCTCGGATCTGTAGCATAAAAAGTCATCTTGCCGGAGTAGGCATTGATAACTACCTTCACGGAATTTCTGATGTAGTTTATATTTCCCTGATTCAACTGACTGGATAGAGGAAGGCTGGTAGTTATGGCATTCTGCCCATAGGGAAAGTGAGCCGATGTAGTATATCCGTTGACAACCCAATATATCTGACCATTGGATATGACCGGATAGGGATTGTCTCCCACCTTCAGAAATGGAGCCGCCTTTTCGACCCTGGTGTCTATTCCTCGTACAAACATTATCCTGGCATGAGAACCCAACTGACTGCTGACAAGCAGGTTTATGTCTTTGAAACGAAGGGCGAATGCTATCCTGGTAAGGAGTGAACCTATAGATACGCCACCGCTGCCATGATAATGGGTCAATTTCTGTTGACCATTTGGTAACTGGTAATCAATCTCTGGCTGCTTCGTGTCCACCACTACATAGCCAGGCTGATCTACCCCGTAATACACTGAGGCTTGCTTGATGACAGGAAACCCTGGAGCAGACTGCGGAGGAACGTTGCCCACTGGTATTGTAGGTGCACCACCATTACCGACTGCATTTGCCAGACCAATAATTGCTCCATACCCATGGGTATACTCAAGATGTGTGTTTACCCAACTGGGAGCGGGAATATTCGTCGAATTAACCTGCCTAACTCCTACCACTACAGGCGTTTCCTGACCTCCTATATCGTAACGATTCAATGCCATGGTCTGGAAAGAGTAATAAGATCGAATAGCTTCCAGCTTCTGATAAGTTTGAATAGTCAGATTGGGGTTCCAGAGACTTATCCCTGCAAGTTCAGCAGAAACTGACTGTACCTGAGAAGGGGTCGGGTGAGTAGATGCAGCAAACTGCTTCACCTTTACATGATTAATCCCCATAGCGTAACTGGTAGCTGCAATATTATGCGATATATAAGGTGCCTCGAGAGAAGCCTGCGCAGGATTGACTTCAAATGTCTGCACAAGAGCAGGATATATCCCACCAACAACAACTGCTATAAGCGCCCATAGACCAACTGCCAGTACGGGAAGTGCCCACCCCTGTCTCTTGACGTTCAAAAGTAACACTGCTGCTGCTGCCACCGATATCCATGCGAGCAGCTCCAAAGCAGGCATTCTCGTATGCACATCGGTATAACCTGCCCCTTGGACATAGGCATTGCCGGAATAAATAAGTGAATATCTACCAAGCCAGTAACTAACTGCTCTATCCAGTACAATAGCTGCAAGCAACACAGACAAGTGAGCCTTTACCTGAGGAGTCACCCTTGGATGATCGCCGTGGAATCTAATGCCACCCACCATAACAGATTCCACAAGCGTCAATATGGTAACGATTATAAGAGCCATGAATACCCAGGAAACAAGAAACTGCAGAAATGGTAGCTTGAAGACATAAAACCCCGCATTCATGTGCATGATCGGGTCCGTATATTTGAACGACCCGCCATTGGTAAATAAAAGCCAATGCTCCCACTGTCCAATTACAGTACCCGCAATAAGAGCTGCAAGCACAAGCGAAAACACTGTTCTAGCTATTATGGCTCTTTTCGACATAAAGTGTCTATACTGTAACACCAGTTCCTCAGAAGGACGTATTGATAATTCACTGGGAGCAAGCCGGTCGACGAATGCCAAATTGACCCACACAAGTAAAAAAAACAGTGCTCCAAACCCAAGGTAGAGCCCCATCTTGACCATAAATAGCGTATGCCAGACATCACCCATTCCCACAGAGGAGAACCAGAGGGCATCAGTATAGACAAATGCCAATGAACGAGCTGAAGCAAGCAATATAAGTAGCACTACCACTATTCCTAGCAACCACAGATAGCGCCGCTTAAAATGCCTCTCCTTCTTGGACGCAACAGGTATGTCTGAAGATCTACGCATTATCCGTAATAGCTTACAACCAAACTACCTTCTCTGGTGCGCGCCGTTGCCTAGCTTGCTTAGTGACCTGTCCCGCAAATAACCATGGGCACCACCATCCAGATGACCAGACACGCCCCACAAGCCCCTGACTTCAGCCATGAGGGAGGATGTCAAACCCCTAACAGAACTATTATTTTTATTTTTCGGTCGCAACCAGTAAACAATGGCATCCGCCATGAGCCGGAGGATGCAGGTGGCCTGTTGGAAACTTCTCTCCTGACCGGATCGGGTCAGAGAGAGCATTGTCATCACAGTCAGGACACCCTTTGGACTGGCTTCTGGATATCCATCTGAAAGAAAGATCAAGATCATCGCCAGCAAGAAGCTGTCCGATAGAATATGCGCTTCGTATCTGATCTTCTGCAATACTGTCAATACGTGCACCTTTCCATTCTCGGTATGCAGCTCCCACATGGTCAATCAAGGAATCCACATCAGCACTGGCCATATCTATGCTACTTTCCAAGATCCGACCACTTAGCCCCCCCATCACCGTTTTTGCAGTAGCACTGGCCAAGTCATTGAATTCTGTAGATGCTGCCAGTAACTCATCGATCCTTGCATCATCAATTTGCTCTTCATGTCTGTCATCACCGGTACCAGTTGTCAAAGCATCATCATCAGGTATGATTCTATTACCTGACAATGCGTCATCCGACTTCTGCCCATGGCCGACATCCTTGGCATCATTCGTGCTATTGGAGCTGATGGGGCTGTCCATGACACCTACCTCATGAGTATCATAGACAGATATTGCACCCTGTTTGGCAGCATGTCTGACAAAAGTCAATACAGCAGCTTCTAGCTCCTCAATGTACTTGCCCTCAGTAGGCAACATGGAGTCATCCCACCCCTTTTCTCGACGGATACGCTCCAA
>JAJZWK010000015.1 GCA_021846725.1 Actinomycetes bacterium
TCTACGGCGGGAATGCCCTTTATAAAGACCGAAGGACTGTTTACATTTGATGGTAAACCTGGGTTCTCCCTTGGCCAGGGACAGTAGCGCAGGTAATCCAGGGACAGTAGCGCAGGTAATAACATCTCCTGTACCTTCTTCTGTTGGGGACGGAGGAGAGTAGTGTATCGAATCACATCTCATTCTAGACGTAGCTACCGGCTACGCGTTGGGGACGATAGGAGCGTAGTGTATCAAATCATCAGGACAGTGGAATATCAATATGCCTAATGCGAAGGTGGCTATGATTGGTGCTGGTCAACTCGCTCGGATGACCCATCAGGCGGCTATAGACTTGGACATCGAGCTAATGGTATTGGCCACTTCTGTCAATGACAGTGCTGTATTGGGAGGTGCCAGTTATGTGTTGGGGACTCCGGACAGTTTGTCGGACATCGAGGCGGTAGCGGCGGGAGCAGATGTGGTTACTTTTGACCACGAACTCGTTTCACCGTCAAATCTAGTGGTCATGCAAGAACGAAGGTACAACATTCAGCCTCACCCTTCGGCGTTGTATTTAGCTCAAGACAAATTGGAAGCGCGTCGGTCGCTGTCATCTAAGGGTTTCCCCTGTCCCGCCTTCAGCGCTGTTGGATCCGAAGACGATGTAGCCAGATTTGCAGAACAGCATGGTTGGCCGGTAGTACTTAAGGCTCGACACGGGGGTTATGATGGTCGAGGGGTGCGCGTTGTGGGCGGTGTCGATCAGTTGGACGGTATATCCTGGTTATTGGCTACCGGGGATACTGGCGTTACGGGGAGAGCCAGGGAGCCGGACAAAGAGCCGGTCGGGGAGTCGCTCAAAGAGAAAGTCAAAGAGCCGGCCAGGGAGCCGGTCAAGGGTAGAGTCAAAGAGAGAGCCAAAGAGCCGGCTTACATCGTCGAGGAGCATATAGACATCTCTGTTGAATTATCGATAATTGTTGCCAGAAGTCCGAGCGGCGAGGTAGTGGTATATCCTCCTGTACAGACGACCCAGAGTAAGGGCATTTGTAGATACTTAGTAATGCCCGCACCGCTTCCTGCCCAGGTATCCAAGCAGGCGTGTGACTTGGCCAAGTCAATTGTTGTAGAGATCAATGCAACGGGGATAGTGGCTGTAGAGATGTTTTTGGCTAGTAACGGTCAGCTACTGGTAAATGAATTGGCCCTGCGCCCGCACAATTCAGGCCATGCCACCATAGAGGCATCTGTGACATCGCAGTTTCAACAACACTTGCGCGCTGTATTGGATTGGCCGTTGGGCAGTGCTGATATGCGTGTCCGGGCTGCAGCTATGGTGAATCTGATAGGTAGTGAAGATTATATCGACATCCTGTCAGGCTTTAGGGCTGCTCTGGCCGTCCCGGGCGCAAGTATACATTTGTATGGTAAGGATGCACGGCCAGGAAGGAAGTTGGGGCATATTACTACAACGGCAGACAGTGTAGAGGATGCGTTACAGAATGCTCTTCGGGCTGCAAGTTGCTTTGGGCTACGAGTGAGCGAGTGACTCAGGAGTAGCAACTCGTAGTCATGTCTTGGTGAGTACTCCCATCCGCTCCAACCATAGATTAGGGTCATCCAGTTCTTCCAGAGAGGGCAAGTTAGCCGGCTCCCGCCATACCAAAGAGGTGATTTCTGGGTCTCCTCTTGCCTGTAGCTCCCTGAGAAAAGATGCCCCTTTTTCATATTGCAGTAGTTTAGCTTTTATGCCAAGTAGCTCCTGGAAAAAACGTACCAGGATATTACCGCTTTTACGCCTTTCCTTTAATACCTTGGAAAATACCTCCGCCTCCTCGCGGATATCTGTTGCGGCATCATCCATGACAACGTCACCATGTCCCTCAAGAAGGCTCATTGCCGCCTGCAGCTTCTTTATGTCGTCCAACTGCTCGTCACTGGCAAACAATGTCGCCAGGCCTCCCTGAGAGAGCAGATCACGCGGAGAAGTAGCAGAAGAGGCTGCTCTCTTAATGGCGGCAGAAAGCCTCTCCGGGTCGGGAACTACCATTGCTGCCAGCAAGTGATCGACAATTTCCAGGAGGTACGGCCTGAGCCAGGGGACACCTTCCAACTGGCAACGGTGGGTAGTTTCGTGTAGGGCGATCCAGAGACCGAATGGATACAGGTCGAATCCATGCCTTCTATGGAGAGAGAGTATATTCGGTCCCACATAATAGACCGAGCCTGGGGTGGTAGGCGTGATTGATTCGATTTCGGAATCATATCCACCACCAAAAATATCGTATTGGCCAAGTACGCGGTAGGAGAGCCATCCTACGGAGATACCTAGTTCCATCCCTGTAGCCCAAGACGAAGGTCCAAGGATCAAATTATTGGAGAAGATACTGTTGTACGTTCCCTCATGGGCAGTGTTGCCGGCAAAGGCATGGTCGAGGATGGTCTGGAATGTTCGGAGATTTCGTATAGACCACTGTTGGCGATCTAGTACCTCAGCACAGGGTACACCCGTAATCGATGGTATCAACCCGGTATGTTCAATAACCAGCTCCTCAGCGCGTATGCTTATCTTGGCAAACATATCTTCCAGGCGATCTTGTTCTGAAATGCTGACTGGATGGAAGTCCCTTTCGCCTTTTGGCGATCCAAGTGGACAACTTGCTATCCATTTGGATGTCCTGGCGGCAATGTCCCATGATACGGGGGCTTTTGTTGGTCTTGTGCTCATAAGGTTATCCCTATGGCGACTTCGTTCAAAGAAAAGGCTGGTTTTGGCACTTTTGTTGGTCTTGTGCTCACGAGGATTTCCTTATGCCTACTGTACGGACGGTATTCTCTTCAGTATCGAAGTACGGGTATTGCGCTCTTATCCTGGTCATACAGCTAGTCTACAGTTTTTTGCTGTAAATGTGATTACACTGGTCTATGTGGAATCGAACAAGCTAACTTTGCTGCGACGGCTTCGTCTGCCAGAGGTAAAAGAGACTGCCGATTTATTGCTGGAGAGATGTACATTTCCCTCTGAGGGGAGCCATCTGGATTGTGCTGTGTCGGGAGGGCCAGATTCGGTTGCTCTTTTGATACTTGCTGTCCATGCGGGATGCCGGGTGACTGCCATTCATGTAGACCATGGAATCAGGGAGGGGTCAGAGAAGGAAGCTGAGTTGGTGCGTGATATTGCATATGCATTAGGTGCTGAGTTCAAGGGTATGAGCGTTCAAATAGGTAGCGGTCCTAATCTGGAAGCAAGGGCAAGGGAGGCTCGATTCAGCGTGTTGCCTCCAGGCACGGCAACAGGTCATACTATGGATGATCAGGCAGAGACTGTTATGATTGCTCTGTTGCGTGGTTCCGGGATGGATGGTATTGCAGCTATGAGATCAGGTGTTAGGCATCCGTTACTGAATGTGCGTCGTAGTGAGACCGTTAAACTCTGTAACATGCTGGGTATCACCACCTTTGACGACCCTACGAATGTGAGTGATTCATTCCAACGTAATCGGGTGAGGCATCACCTTATACCACTCTGCTGTGACATTGCGGGCAGGGATGTCGTACCCCTACTTGCACGTCATGCGCAGTTGATGGCAGAGGAGTCCCAATTGCTGGATGAGCTGTCCATGTCGGTCGATCCTACCGATGTGAAGTCGATCAGATCAGCCGATAGGGTACTTGCGCGGCGAGCAATCAGGAGATGGCTTCGTAGTGGTGATCAGGGATACCCTCCTGATCAAGCGGGTGTGGAGCGTGTACTGGCAGTTGCAAACGGCCTCTTCAAGGGAACAGATGTTATCCCAGGTATCCACGTGAGCCGCTCAAAGGGCATATTGAGGAAGAGCGATACAGCAAATCAAAATCAGCAGAGATGCTCTGACGATATTGGTGCCAGTGGTATGAGTGTTACCAGATAAGTGCTACCGTATCGAGTGCAATGGACGTATCGAGTGCAATCGAGTGCAATGGATAAGCATTACAGGATAAGGACAGTAGAGACAGTTGGCTGATCGTAAGTTTGGATACGAGTTGGGCGAGGTGGTAATAACTGAAGATGCCATAGAGAAGAGGGTTGCCGAGCTGGGATCGGAGATTACCACAGATTACCGGGACAGTGCTCCATTGCTGGTGGGGGTACTGAAGGGTGCGATGATCTTTATGAGTGATTTGATCAGGAAGCTTGATTTTCCCTTGGAGATAGATATGATGGCTATATCTTCCTATGGGTCGTCTACATCCACCAGTGGAGTGGTCAGAATACTCAAGGATTTGGATACCGACCTTACTGGTCGTCATGTGTTGATAGTGGAGGACATAGTAGATAGTGGTCTTACGCTATCTTACCTGACGCGGAATCTTCTTTCCCGTAATCCCGCTAGCCTGGAAGTATGTGCATTGATAGTGAAAGATGGACAAAGCAGGCATATTAGTGCGATCAAATATATTGGGTTCCACATACCTCCTAGCTTTGTAGTTGGCTACGGATTGGATATAGGTGAGAGATTCCGGAATTTACGGCAAATATATAATTACAGTGGAGCGAAGGAATATTGAAATCATGAAAGAACGTACTGCAGATAGGGGTGTTAACAGTTGGAGATGTGGAGGATCAAGAGAGTTGCCCACGGTCAGTGAAAACCAATAGGCATGCAGATGATGATAGAGGGAACGCGTAGATTATGAGTATAGATTTAGAACGAGCAGAGGAGGCAGTTAGAGAGTTGCTCTATGCCATCGGAGAGGACCCGGATCGTGACGGGTTGCAGAATACACCCAAAAGAGTTGCCGCGATGTGCGAAGAGATATTTGCCGGTATAGACCAAGATCCCGCTCAGCATCTGGAAGTGACTTTTGATGCTGGTCACGAGGAGATGGTGATGGTGAAGGATATTCCCTTTACGTCAATGTGTGAGCACCATTTAGTCCCCTTTTTGGGAAAAGCACATGTGGCATATATTCCAAGCAAGGCAGGGAGAATTACTGGTCTTTCCAAGTTGGCTCGCCTGGTAGAGGGCTATTCTCGTAGACTCCAAGTACAGGAGCGCATGACCACCCAGATAGCTGACGCTATCGAGAGCATCCTTTCACCCAGGGGAGTGCTGGTCGTCGTTGAAGCAGAGCATCTCTGCATGGCCATGAGAGGGGTGAAGAAATCCGGCACGCTCACTGTGACATCAGCCGTCAGGGGAGTATTCCGTGATGACTCGAGAACTCGTGCTGAGGCGATGTCTTTTGTACATGGGGCAGTTGGCTGAGGTGTCAGATATGACTCCGATAGAAGCGCAAGCCCCGATTATGAGCTCTGGACAGCAAGTCACCAAAGAACGTGTCCCTCGGTTTTATGGTGGTCGTTCATGTCAGATCATGGGTATTATAAACATGACACCAGATTCCTTTTATCCGGAGAGCAGATACATCGAACCAAACGTCGCGATTGATAGAGGGATGGAGATGGTAGAGGAGGGGGCAGATATTCTGGATGTGGGAGGAGAATCCACTAGGCCGGGAGCGTTACCTGTCAGCGATGGTGAGGAAATGGACAGGGTATTGCCCGTGGTAAGAGGTTTGTCGGCTTATGCCAGAATCTCTATAGATACACGAAAGGAATCGGTGGCCAGGGAGGCAATCAAAGAAGGTGCAAGCATTGTCAATGATGTTTCCAGTTCGCTTTTTCATGTGGCAGCAGAGATGCGTGCTGGTTGGATAGCTATGCATATGAAGGGAGATCCGCAAAATATGCAGGATGCTCCTTCGTATACGGATGTCGTAGATGAAGTAGAGCGGTTTCTGCTGGATGCAGCAGGCAAGGCGTCCTCAAGTGGAGTGAGTGAGATATGGATAGATCCGGGGATAGGCTTTGGTAAAACTTTGGAGCACAACATTGAGCTACTCAAGGCATTACCGAGGTTGGTTGCAGATGGTTTTCCTGTTTTGGTAGGTACCAGCCGCAAGAGCTTTTTGGGAATGTTGGCCAGGGATTGCATGTGTGGAGATATCCCTGGTCCTTCTATGCGTCTTCCGGGATCACTCGCCACAGCAGTGTGGGCATCTATCAATGGAGCAAGTGCAGTGCGGGTACATGATGTACTTGCCACAAAGCATGCATTCAAATTACTTGATGCCTCATATGGCGCTAGTTGATTGCTGAGTGTGTATTTGTATTTTGGCTGTATGTAGATGTATGGAGTAAGATATTAGTTATATGAGTACTCTACGGGGTAAGTGGGCACAAGGAATAATGCCGAAAAATTTTATGTGGATATTGGCCGATCAGGTAGCTATCTGCGAACGACCGGGAGGAATAGGGTCGGCACATCGAAAGGTGAGGCGTGAAGAAGAAATTATATGGCTACGTGTTAATGGCTTTACGCGGGTTATTTCGTTGCTTGAGTCACCGCATAATTTGCTTGCTTACGAGGAAGGAGGGCTGGGATACCTGCATATTCCCCTACTTCGTGCCAACAAGTTACCCTCGTCTCTCCAGGTTCTGTATATGAGCATAGACAAATTGACTGCTGCCAGAGAAAAGGTGTTGGTGCATGCTGACGGCCTAGATGACAGGCTGGTCGGAGTGTTGGGTGGTTACCTTCTCTGGTCAAAACGCCTTACGGAGACCGTTCGCGTCATTGAAGTCATGGAGCATCTGACAAAGATCCATCTTTCGACGCAGGGTAGAAACATGGTAATGCTGGCCAGTGAACTGGCATCTGCTAACAACAATGCCGACAATACCAACACTGCCGACAATACAGACAACACCAACGACACTGTCAATACTGAAATAGTTTGATCAAATGGCGGTAGTGATCAATATAGATTCGATAAGGGCATTCGGTCGTCATGGCCTGAGTGATGAAGAGAGGTCACGTCCCCAGCCTTTCGAAGTGGATTTGAAAGTTACCTTGGCAGGTGATGAGGCAGTTCAGAGCGATGAGATTACAGATACCGTAGATTACGACAGGATCGTGTCCATAGCCGTCGAGACCGTGGAAAACACTCAGTGCAAATTGATCGAACACCTTGCCGGTTCGATAGGTAGACTTATCATGGATGAGCATCGAGACAAGATGGAGAGTGTATCGGTAACGGTTCGCAAATTGCATCCACCGATGGTATATCATGTAGGCAGTGTCGGTGTCTGTGTCGAGCAAAGGTAAATGGCTGTAAACTGGCTTTTCATCAGCTACTGGTCCGCTTTCTTGGCGGGCGGAAGATAAGGGGTTTCCAACAGTTGTCAACAGCGAGGGATGTCTATCTCGGTATAGGATCCAATATGGGCGATCGTATGGCATTTCTGGCTGGAGCGGTAAGTGGTATTACGTCTCTATCGGCACCTGGGGATGTGACTGCATCGCCCATATATGAGACTGAGCCGATAGGTGGACCACTGGGTCAGGATCCCTATCTGAATATGGTCGTCAAATGGACAACTGAACTTTCCGCCAAGGAGATACTCGAGGTTGCCAGAGCGCTGGAGGCGAGAGCTGGCAGGGTGCGTCAGGAGCGATTCGGCCCCCGTACACTGGACGTCGATGTATTGTTCATTGAAGGTGAGGTTGTGGCAACTGAGGAGCTGGAAGTTCCCCATCCACGCATGTGGCAGCGCAAGTTTGTGCTTGCTCCATTACGAGACCTGGCACCTGCATTGGTCCCTGATGAGGTGTTTGGAGCCGCTATTGGGGACGTACGGAGAGTTGGGTTGGTGTAGCGTTCCGCAAATAACCATGGGTTCCTGCCAGCCAGATGACACCCCTGATTTGCCGGATAACGTCACACCATTTACGGGACGCTACACTAGCGGTATACGGATCATGACATTGCGATCCAGGTAGCTTCCATGTCCTACTGGTTCGAATCCATCGTTGCGATGTATCCAGTGGTTGGCAGCCAATTCCCTAGACCATGAAGCCAGAGTAAGAGGGTCATCAAGGTCACCCGAACGGGGGTCGACCGGAGCGGCATGGTCGAGTACGGTGGAGAATACCAGTAGGTGGTTACTTCTTTTGTCTATAGCAATCTCTATAATTCTTGATTGTTGTGGCCAATCTATTAAAGATGATGTGGTCATTTGCCATATGCCATGCGCGCCGTCTTCAGGGTCCAATGCAGGTATAAATGAAACTTTGTGAATATGGGTATGGCCATTTAGCCATAGTATGACGTTTCTTGTACGCGACAGTAAGTTGAGCAGTTCATAGGCGAGTACACGTCTCTGCCCTTCTGTACTGCGGCGACGGTACTTTATTGGTATGTAACCGTTTATGAGAGTTTCAAATGGATGGTGGCTGAAGAGAATGAATAATTTGTCAGTGGCGCCTGTACTTACCCATGTGCCGTCATCCCTGCGCCAGCGGCTGCTTCCATTTTTCAGCTCTGATTCGAGCCAGGCAAGTTGGTTGCCATCCAATGAACCTTCCAAACCTCCCCAGGGGTTGACGGTATCTAACACTAGGCAGCGAAAGTTTCCAGAGTCGAATGCGTACCACATACGTGCTTGTTCTTCGGTGGTGTTTGAAGATCGACTGGGAGCCTTACTTGTTTTTGTGCTGATGTCTACGTTTTCCACTACATTACCGGTGTCTGGCAGGTGATTTGCAGAATGAGGTGGCTTGTCGGGGGAAGGGTTGTCAAGAGAAGGGTTGTCAAGAGAAGGGTTGTCGGGGGAAGAACTAACAGAGGAAGGGTTGTCGGAGGAAGAGCTACTGGAAGGGGAACTGCCAGAAGGGGAACTGTCAGAAGGGAGATCGGACATGTAGGGAGTATGAAGAGACGTAGCGTTACGATGCGCTGATATCCACTCGGTGGGGTAGTCGATTGTACGTTCTGGGTCCTTGCTGATGCGTTGCCAGGGAGGCGATTTTAATGAGAGCTTGTACCCTCCAGTCGCTATACGGGAGGTAATAGCAGTGCCCGGACTGAATCCACCTACGAGTTTATCGTGATTTCCTATCGTAGCATACCATGGTAGTCCAAGACCTGTAGAGGTGAAAGGTTGTAGAGCAGCTTCCAATATTCCGGGTACTACAGGAAAACCAAAGCGCGATAATGCAATATCCGGTTCGTATCCGGCAGGCGTACCGTCGGGGTGCCAGTATTCCTTCTCGGATGCCCCCTTTTTGCCAACGCCCTCCCATCGTTGTGGGTCACCTGAATTGGGGGTGATCTTCTTTCCTCCGTCGAGAAGTGATATATACCAGCCCAGCTCGTTGCGTTGTGATATCTCTACGGCATCCCCGGTACTGATCGTAAAGGAGAGAGGAAGTCCGGTTGCGGGGCCACCAGGGAGCTCGTTGATAGCACGACACATTGCCTCCAATACATGGGTAGTGAATGGTTCTTGTGGTCTGTATGCCTCGATGAGCTTGAAGATAGGTACGAGCCGTGAAGTTGGGTATTGTAGCCGGCTGAGATATTCTGCGCGTGCCGGGCTCTGTGCATCAGTTACATGCATATCCGTTATATGTGCAAATGCAATGATAGGTATCAGATGATCCTCCTGTATGGATACGATCTTTGGTACCGGTAAACTCACTTGTACCGGTAATCCCTCCTGTGTGGATAGCCCCTCTCGTATCGGTAGGCTGAAGGCAGTATCAGTAGATGTATTTGTCCCGAGTACGCAGTCCGGTCTTTGTATGTAGGGCTCGCCTGATGATGAAAGTAGGTGTCGGTAGCCTCCTTGCTCTCTTTTCCCCGGTATAATTACTTGTGATAGAGACGCTCTAGACACGCTTGATATTCTATACTGTAAAACATGGGAGCCTGGATCATGTGTGCATGTGGCTCCAACGCTCTAGACACGCTTGATATTCTATACTGTGAAACTGCTGGACGGAGAAAAATATCGTTGGGCAGGTACTCCAGCCAGCCAGCCAGTTTGTCCTGCCTTGTTTGCTTAGATGAACAATTACCTGATTAAAGATTGCCTGATTCAATCTGCCTAACTGTTGAGCCTTTTACCGTGTGGTGGACTTGCACTTAGCTGGTGTATGGTATATTATCTTATGCACATTCCCTACCGATGCTTGGTGCTACCATGCGTCCATAGTTGGGGACACGGTATAAGCAGATAGTATAGTAATAGAGAGATGCTGGATGCTATGTTCCGTGCATTAATATGAGTTGTAAGTGAATCAAGTGGATGCTGTAGAATGAACCCAGGTTCTCTGGAATAATTGGAGTATCCCAAAGAACGAGTCAAGAGTGAGTGGAGTTAACGCGTGCCAACAATAGAACAGCTTGTCCGTAAAGGGCGGCAAACCAAGCAATCTAAGGCCAAGACCGCTGCACTGAAAGGTGCTCCCCAGCGGCGAGGTGTCTGTGTGCGTGTGTTTACGCATACGCCGAAAAAGCCAAACTCTGCGCTACGCAAGGTAGCCAGGGTAAGGCTGACGAGTGGGGTGGAGGTAACTGCATATATACCGGGGGTGGGGCATAATTTGCAGGAGCACTCCATAGTATTGGTGAGGGGTGGAAGAGTGAAGGATCTACCGGGTGTACGCTACAAAGTAATTAGAGGAGCACTTGACGCAGCAGGAGTCCGTAGTAGGGCTCAGGCCAGGAGTCGTTACGGAGCAAAGAAGGAATCATGATGTCGATTAATGGGTCATATGATTTACTGCCTATGCAGGCAGTGTGGGTAATGCAGCGAAGCAATGTAATGCCCCAAAGCCGGATCATTAAAGTTGGTTTGGCGATGTTTTATGTGGCACAGCAGATTACCAGAGAGGATACAGGGTTATAATGCCGCGCAATGGACAACCTCCTAAGAGAGAGCTTTCTCCTGACCCTGTGTACAATTCCGTACTTGTGACGCAGTTTGTAAACAAGGTGCTTCTGAACGGTAAGAGAACGGTTGCTGAGCAGATTGTTTATGGTGCCTTGGATAATATTAGGGAAAAGACAGGTTCCGATCCGTTGAATGTACTCAAGAAGGCTGTTGAAAATACGCGACCAGAACTGGAGGTAAGGAGTCGGAGAGTGGGGGGTGCCACCTATCAGGTACCGGTAGAGGTACGCCCAAGACGTGCCACTACTCTGTCCATACGGTGGATTGTGGGATACGCTAAAGCCAGGCATGAAAAATCTATGAAACTCAAGTTGGCCGCTGAAATATTGGATGCGTACAATGAAACCGGTTCATCGATAAAGAGGAGGGAAGACATGCATAAGATGGCAGAATCAAACAGGGCTTTTGCCCACTATCGCTGGTGATTACTGTGGTAGCCAGGTTAATTGCATCAAAGAAGGGTTCAGTAGCAACCTATTGCGTTGTTAAAAATTGCATTGTTGAACAGCACATTGTCTCACCAGTGGTGGTTTGCTATGGCTGATCCTCTTCCGATCAGGGAGTTTCCTCTTTCGAGGACTAGAAACATAGGTATTATGGCCCATATAGATGCTGGTAAGACTACCATTACTGAGCGTATTCTATATTATACGGGGAAAAACTATAAGATAGGAGAGGTCCATGAGGGCGCCGCCACGATGGATTGGATGGTACAGGAGCAGGAACGCGGTATCACCATTACTTCTGCTGCAACTACTTGCAAGTGGAACAATACCTGGATAAACATTATCGACACTCCTGGCCACGTCGATTTCACGGTGGAGGTAGAGAGATCATTACGGGTACTGGACGGAGCTATCGCGGTATTTGACGGTGTTGCTGGTGTGGAACCCCAGACTGAAACTGTGTGGCGTCAGGCTGATAAATACAGTGTGCCTCGTATGTGCTTTATAAACAAAATGGACAGGGTCGGAGTATCCTTTGATCGCACCATAGCTATGATAAAGGATCGCCTCGCGGCAGTGCCGGCGATATTGCAGTTGCCTATCGGGGCAGAGGCCAACTTCGTCGGAGTGATCGACCTACTCAATATGAAAGAACTGCGCTGGGAGGAGGGACTGGGTGAAAAATGGACGGTTGAAGAGATCCCAGACGACATGCGTGATGCGGCCGAGGAGGCCCGTCATGCATTGATAGATATACTGTCGGAGTTCGACGACAATGTGATGGAGAAGTACGTAGCCGAGGAGGAGATCACCGCTGATGATCTGCGCAAGGCGATTAGGCACGGTACCATTGAGAGCAAGATAGTGCCTGTGCTGTGTGGTTCGGCCTTTCACAATAAAGCCATTCAGCCGCTTCTCGATGCTATAGTGGACTTTCTTCCCAGTCCTCTTGATATAGAGGCTACTCATGGAGTGTCCCCAAAGGGAGAGCCACAAGAGCGCACCGCTTCTGATCAGGAGCCGTTTTCAGCTCTTGCATTCAAGATAATGAGCGATCCATATGTAGGAAAACTTACCTATTTGCGTGTATATTCAGGAACGTTGACCAAGGGTGCCACGGTTGTAAACTCTACCAAGGGGAAGAAAGAGCGCATTGGTCGTATTCTTCAGATGCATGCCAATCATAGAGAAGACAAGGATGCGGCATTTTCTGGAGACATTATTGCCGTCGTAGGGTTACGCAATACCATGACAGGTGATACGTTATGCGATGTTGCACATCCGATTATCCTGGAGTCATTGGAGTTTCCGGAGCCTGTTATGCATGTTGCTGTTGAGCCAAAGACCAAAGCTGATCAGGATAAGTTATCCAAAGCCCTTAGCGCGCTATCAGAAGAGGATCCGACATTCAGGGTTCATAGTGACGAGGAGACCACCCAGACGATTATCTCTGGCATGGGTGAGTTACATCTTGAAGTACTGGTAGACAGAATGCTGAGGGAGTTCAGCGTAGATGCAAACGTCGGGAAGCCACAGGTTGCATACAGGGAGACTATTCGCAAGACCGCAACCAACGTGGAGGGGAAGTACGTGCGTCAAACCGGTGGGCGTGGACAGTATGGTCATGTTGTGATAGATCTTGAGCCGACTGGTCCGGCAGGAGGGTATCAATTCGTAGATAAGATTTCCGGTGGAGTAATACCCAAGGAATATATCCCTGCTGTGGATGCGGGTATTCAAGATGCACTTACAACTGGTGTCCTGGCTGGGTATCCCATGGTGGATATGAGGGTAATATTGACAGATGGGTCTTATCACGAGGTGGATTCGTCAGAACTGGCATTCAAGATAGCGGGGTCCATGGCGTTGAAAGCTGCTGTAAAAAAGGCAGATCCTGTTTTGTTGGAGCCTGTCATGGAGGTAGAAGTGGTTACTCCTGATGAGTATCTTGGGGAGGTCCTTGGTGACCTTTCTTCGAGAAGGGGTCGCGTGGAAGGGATGGATCAGCGTGGGCAGAATCAAGTGGTGCGGGCGCAGGTTCCATTGGCGAACATGTTTGGATATGCAACAGACTTGCGTTCCAAGACTCAGGGAAGAGCGAGCTATACTATGCAGTTCAGCGCTTACAATGAAGTACCTGATTCAATAGCCAAAGAGATTATCGCCAGAGTAAATGGTGAGTAGATTTGTAAGTTTGATTTTTACAGTGGAATATTAGTATGGTATAATACTTCTGGTCATCTTGGCTGTGTTCGTGAGGAAGTAGTATTTATGAGAATAAGCCAGTTGACCAGGGGTGTTTAGCTACCAGCTTCCAGTACTGAGGTGGCGGGTGGATAAGCACGACAATAGCTGCTAAGATGTCGTAGCCCAGTTATGGGCACGGAAGAACCGGGTATCCGGATAGTGATAAGAAATATGGGTGGTCCAGAGGTTGGACTCCCCGGAATGAAGAGAGGAGCTCATGGCAAAGAAGAAATTCGAGCGATCAAAGCCCCACTTAAATGTGGGAACTATGGGGCATATAGATCACGGCAAGACGACGTTGACGGCCGCGATTACTAAGGTGCTGTCCGAACAGAACCCAGACGTGTCCTTCACACCATTTGAGGACATCGACAAGGCTCCTGAGGAAAAAGCGCGTGGTATTACTATACAGATAGCGCACGTTGAGTATGAGACTCCAAATAGGCATTATGCTCACGTAGATATGCCCGGACATGCCGACTACATAAAAAATATGATTACCGGTGCCGCTCAGGTGGATGGTGCCATATTAGTGGTATCTGCCCCGGACGGTCCCATGCCTCAGACTAGAGAGCACGTACTACTCGCTCGTCAGGTGGGTGTCCCATATATCGTAGTTGCCCTGAACAAGGTAGACATGATGGACGATCCGGAGCTGATCGAGCTCGTGGAGATGGAAGTAAGAGAGCTGTTGAATAGCTATGAATTTCCCGGTGATGATGCTCCTGTCGTCAAGGTAAGTGCGTTGAAAGCACTGGAGGGGGACGAAGAGGCCAAGAAGGGAATTCTTGAGCTTATGGAGGCTGTAGATGCCTATATTCCAGAGCCGGAGCGTCCTGTCGACAGGCCATTTCTCATGCCTATAGAGGATGTTATGTCTATAACTGGTCGTGGTACCGTGGTGACCGGCAAGGTAGAACAGGGTGTGTTGAAGGTTGGAGAAGAGGTCGAAATAGTCGGTTTGCGCCCCACCCAAAAGACGGTGGCTACAGGAGTAGAGATGTTCCGTAAGTTACTCGACGAAGGACAGGCTGGCGATAACATAGGAGTGCTGTTGCGTGGTACCAAAAAGGAGGAGGTGGAAAGAGGGCAGGTTCTTGCTAAGCCGGGTACCATTACTCCTCATACCAATTTTGAAGCAAACGTGTACGTACTTACCAAGGAAGAAGGTGGAAGGCATAAGCCTTTCTTCACTAATTATCGTCCCCAATTCTATTTCCGCACTACAGATGTGACTGGAACTATCGAGTTGCCTGAAGGTACCGAGATGGTTATGCCCGGTGACAACACTACGATGACGGTCGAGCTTCAAAAGCCGATTGCAATGGACGAGGGACTGAGGTTTGCTATCAGGGAAGGCGGTCGTACCGTTGGTGCCGGTCGTGTTACCAAGATTATCAAGTAGGAAGCAGTAGAGGATAGACGGTATATGAGATGGTAGCGGACGGTCAGAGGATCAGGATCCGTCTTATGGCATACGATCATGAGATACTGGATAAAGAGACACAGAAGATTGTGCAGACAGTGTTACGAACTTCTGCAAAGGTAAGAGGTCCTGTTCCGTTACCTACAGAAAAGCATCGGTTTACGGTGATCAGGGCACCTCATAAATACAAGGATAGTCGTGAGCATTTTGAAATTAGAGTGCATAAACGTCTTATAGACATAATTGAATCCACTCCAAAGACAGTGGATGCACTCCAGAGGCTGGATCTGTCTGCTGGAGTGGACACGGAGATTAAGTTACAGTAAAATAACATACCTGCCCCTTCCGGTAGCTGTTCGGAATTTTTGTTCGGCTGTAGGGTGGTGCGCGGGTATGATTTAATGATCGGGTGTACATACTGGCAAGATAGTTTGCCGTTATGTATGTCGTTGTGCATACTGATTGCGCCCGATGGCGCTAAGCGAGCATCTGTCAGTGGTGCGTGGTGCGATTTGGTATATTAGATGAGTTGTTTGTTAAGGAGAGTTGGAGTAACAGGTGGCCAGTAAGGCGATTGTTGGAGAAAAGATGGGTATGACGCAGGTCTTTGATGACCATGACCGTGCTATACCGGTAACGGTTCTCAAGGTCGCGCCTATGCGTATTGTCCAAATCAAGACGCCGGAGAAAGAAGGCTACGCTGCTATCCAGGTGACTTGGGGGGTGCATAAAAAGAATACCCTATCCAAGCCTGAGTACGGACATTTCAAGGCAGCCGGAGTAGATCCAGGAAAGAGATTGGTAGAGCTACGCTTAGATGATATTAATGGTTTTGAGCCAGGTCAAGAGCTTGACGTGTCGGTTATAGAGAGTGGGATGCATGTAGATGTAATAGCTACTTCCAAAGGTAAGGGTTTCTCCGGTGGTATGAAGCGACATAACTTCAAGGGGCAAGGGGCTGCCCACGGTAATCATAAGATGCATAGGGCACCTGGGTCTATTGGTGCCTGTGCTACGCCTGCAAGGGTATTCAAGGGGATGCGGATGGCAGGAAGGATGGGTGGGCAGAGAGTAACATCTCTTAATTTGGAGGTAGTTGCAGCTGATCCCGAGCGGCAAATTATACTTGTCAAGGGATCAGTTCCCGGACCGAGGGGAGCTATGGTCATAGTCCGGTCTACGGTGAAAGTGACACAGGAAAAATCTGCCAGTGCTATTGTACGTAAAGGTAGTTCTCGATGACGGTAGAGTCTACAATGGTCAAATCGTCTGCAACTGTCCCTTCTACTACCTTCAAGAAGGAAGTTGAATTCCAGAGTCATACGATAGAGAGGCGTGACATGTCCGGAAAGGTACTTTCCAAGGTAGATTTGGAGCCTAGTATCTTTGGGAGGAAAGTGAATGCATATCTTATGCACCAGGTGGTTCTTGCTCAGCTTGCAGCTGCCAGGCAGGGTACTCACTCCACACTGAGACAACGTGAGGTGCGTGGTGGAGGAGCAAAACCCTTCAGGCAGAAGGGTACCGGGCGAGCGAGGCAGGGTTCTACCAGGGCAAGCCAGTGGGTAGGTGGTGGAGTCCCTCATGGTCCTAAGCCACGATCGTATGAACAGCGCACGCCCAAGAAGATGATCAAGATGGCTCTCTATTCTGCGGTGTCAGATAGAGCGTCAGAGGGAAGAATTGCCCTGATCGATGAATGGAGATTTGCGACTCCAAGTACGAAGAGTGCTTTACAAGCATTGGATGCGAATGGGTTATCGGGTAGGTTACTGATTGTACTTAATGATATTTCTAATGATACTTCGGTGTCAGATGCGTATTCTGTATCCAATGTTGAGCTGTCGTTACGTAATATACCGCGCGTACAGATTATCAAGGTGGGAGAGCTAAATACGTATGATGTGTTGCGCAACGATTGGCTGGTATTTGATGATCGTTCGATGGATGCGTTTATCGCAAGAGAAGGTGATAAGCGGTGAGAGATATATCTGATGTGTTGATATCTCCTGTGGTATCCGAGAAGTCTTATGCACTTTCCGAGAAGGGTAGTTATATATTCAATGTTGCCAGTGATGCAACTAAGCCTGAAGTCCGTAAGGCGGTAGAGAGGATGTTCAGTGTGAAGGTCGTAAGGGTCAATACATTGAATCGTAAGGGGAAGAAAAAACGTAATGCACGTACAAACGTCACTGGGCGAAAGCCTGATCGTAAGAGGGCGATAGTGACTTTGGCGTCAAACGACAAGATAGATCTTTTCCAGAAGAGCTGAGGGAGTGAGGTAGGTCAATGGCTGTTAGGAGACGAAACCCTACAAGTCCGGGAAGAAGGTTCCAGAGTGTATCGGATTTTTCAGAGATTACCCGGTCATCACCTGAGAAATCTTTGTTGGCAAAGACTAATTCTACGGGTGGTCGCAACTCATATGGTCGGAAGACTTCGCGTCATCGTGGTAATGGGCACAAGCGCAGGTATCGTGTAATAGACTTTCATCGCAACAAGGACGGCATTCCTGCCAAAGTGGCTTCAATAGAGTATGATCCCAATCGTAGTGCTCGTATCGCATTGTTACATTATCTGGATGGTGAGAAGCGCTATATAATAGCTCCGGTGGGAGTAGAGGTCGGTGATGAGTTGATGAGTGGTCATCATGCCGATATACGTCCCGGCAATGCTATGCCTATCAGATATATACCGGTGGGTACTGTTATTCACAATGTGGAATTACGCCCAGGTGGTGGTGCAAAGATGGCCAGAGGAGCCGGTACGGCCGTGCAACTTGTAGCCAAAGAGGGGGACTATGCTACTTTGCGTTTACCTTCCACCGAGATGAGAAGGGTAATGATAGATTGTAGAGCTACTGTTGGCGAAGTTGGAAACGTCGAGCATGCGCTTATTTCTATAGGTAAGGCGGGGAGAAATAGATGGAAGGGTGTCAAACCACAGACAAGAGGAGTAGCGATGAACCCGGTGGATCACCCGTTGGGTGGTGGAGAAGGGAAATCGTCTGGTGGTCGCCATCCCGTATCACCCTGGGGGCAACCTGAGGGTAGGACTCGTAGGCGTGGTAAGGAATCTGACAGGTTGATTATACGCAAGAGGAGGGTTAAGAGAAGGTCGAGATGAATGGTAGAGTGAGATGTCACGTAGTGTAAAGAAGGGTCCCTTTGTCGATTCGCATTTGCTCAAAAAAGTAGATGCTCTTAATGCTGCAAACGAGAAGAGGGTAATTAAGACTTGGTCGAGGCGTTCGACCATTACTCCTGATATGGTGGGCCATACCATTGCTGTTCATGACGGTAGGAAACATGTTCCGGTGTACCTGACCGAGTCTATGGTTGGTCACAAGCTGGGAGAGTTCGCTCCTACAAGAACGTTCCGTTTCCACGCAGGACAAGAGAGACAGGGAAAGCGCTGATATGGTTGAGTGGTTGGAAGGCGATCGTATTGGCGTAAAAGCGCAGTTGCGTTATGAAAGAATGTCTGCATTCAAAGTAAGGCCAGTGCTTGATTTGGTGAGAGGCAAACCAGTGAGGGAGGCACAGGATATTTTGGCGCGTACACCACGTGCAGCTGCTGGAGTAGTGGCTAAGGTAGTTGCCTCTGCGGCTGCCAATGCGGAGAACAATGAATTACTGGATCAGGAGGAGTTGTATATAGATACTTGCTTTGCAGATGAAGCCAATACCCTCAAACGTTGGCGTCCTCGTGCTAGAGGAAGAGCTACGCGCATAAGAAAGCGCATGTGCCATATTACTGTTGTAGTGGCCAGGCTGCCGGAGGAAAAGCTGGTTGAGTTGCGAAGTAAATCCGTTGCCACTCCATCAGGGAATAGGGCGCGTCGGGTTCTGACTTCCAGGAGATCGCGTAAACCCGAAAGTAATGTCGGTGAGCTTGCTACAGCGGAAGAACCGGTCGATGAGGATTTGGTGGCTCAGGAAGTAGATACACAGGAAGCAGGTGCTCAGGAAGTAGGTGTCCAGGAGACGGAACTCAATGAGACGGATAGCCAGGGTGATCAGGACTTGAAAATCAAGGAAGCATATGATCAGGAAGAGGTAACTCAAGATACCGATGCCGGAGAAGATGCAGCAGAGATGTCGCGACAAACCAACAGTGCGGCAGAAGGAGAGGATAACAATAACAATGGTAGCAACGACAACGTGGCAAGTGGTGGTGACGACTCAGATGATGCAGGCAGCATGAGTGATCACATAGACGACCAGGAGCAATAATCCAGTGGGACAGAAAGTCAATCCATATGGTTTTCGCTTGGGTGTTACCACCGACTGGAAGTCACGGTGGTTCGAGGATCGACACTATGGCGATCTGGTAGTAGAGGACTGGCGTATCCGTAACTACTTATATAAAGAGTTGGAGACTGCGGCGGTCAGTTCCGTAGAGATAGAACGTACCAGGGACAGGCTTCGTGTAGATATTCATACGGCGAGGCCGGGAATAGTAATTGGTCGTAAGGGGGCTGAGGCAGATAGGCTCAAAGGTGACTTGGCAAAATTGACCAGATTGTCCAGAGGCGACATACAATTGAACATAGAGGAGGTCAAGCATCCTGAGCTTGATGCTACCCTAGTGGCTCAGGGAATAGCTGATCAGCTTGGTAAGAGGGTAGCCTTCAGAAGGGCAATGAAGCGAGCTATCCAGATGGTTCGCAAATCCGGTGCCGAGGGCGTGCGAATACAGTGCTCCGGCCGCCTCGGTGGAGTAGAAATGGCACGTAGGGAGTCCTACAGAGAGGGTAGAGTCCCTCTGCATACCCTCAGAGCCAACATAGATTATGGATTCAAGGAGGCAAAAACTACATTTGGGCGCATAGGCGTAAAGGTGTGGATATATAAAGGTGATATACTGCCATATCAGTTGTCCGTTGCTGATACCAAGTTATCCAGGGAAGTAGAGATGGCTGCAGGCCAATCATCCAGTGTCAGTACCGGCAGGCATCTCATTGTTGCAGGTGGAGGTAAGAGGTTGTCACCGTTGCTTGCAGGGAGTATAACTGATGATACAGATATTTCAGATGATGTGTCGGAAGTTGCTGATCGTACCTATACTGCAGATGATGTTGGAACTGATTTGGAGACGGAGGAGTACGATTCTTTCGTTGAGATTGCTGATCCTTTGGATGACGATGCGGAAATAGCAGACGGTATTGATGAGATTATAGAGACGATTGACGAGGAAGAGGAGGAGCTTGAGCGCAGAGCCAAGTTGGGACATCGAGAAGCTCCACACTTTCGAAAGGATGTGGAATAAATGTTAATGCCTCGAAAAGTTAAGCATCGTAAGCAGCAGAGAGGTCGGATGAACGGAATGTCCAAGGGAGGTAATACTGTTTCATTTGGCGATTTCGGCATCCAGGCACTCGAGCCTGGCTGGATAACAGCTAGACAGATAGAGGCAGCACGTATTGCTATGACACGTCACGTGAAGAGAGGTGGAAAGGTATGGATAAGAATATTTCCCGATAAGCCTGTTACTCAGAAGCCTGCAGAGACACGCATGGGGTCAGGTAAGGGTAATCCTGAGCACTGGGTTGCTGTAGTAAAGCCAGGTAGGGTGCTATTTGAATTATCGGGGGTAGACAGGGAGTTGGGGCGTTCAGCTATGGAGCGTGCAATCCAGAAACTTCCCATTAAGGCAAAGTTTGTCGTTCGGCCAGGAGCGTATGGTGCTCCAGAAGTGGAGATATGACAGATGTCAGTTAAATCGATTGAAGTAATGGAATTGAGGGACATGGACCGTGATGAGCTCTGGACTCAATTGGACAATGCTCGTCGTGAGTTGGTTAGCCTCAGGTTTCAGCAAGCTACCGGACAGATAGATGATTATTCCAAGCTGGGTAGAGCTCGCAGGCGTATAGCCAGGATTATGACGATAATAAGAGAGGCGGAGTTGGAAGAGGACGGGTTGCTCAATCATCGTTCTGTCCAGGTAAGATGGTCTGAACCGTTCGGCAGTGCAGGAGGCGGTATTACTTCAAGTAAGAAGACTGCAGACGATCCTAGTCGTGCGAATGAAGACAGCAGTGTAGGTGAAGAAGGTGACAGTGTTCGGGAAGGAGATAGCGAGGCGATTGTCGGACATGATACCGGCACTGTAAGTGAAAATGGAGATGCACAGATGAGTGCAGGAGCCGACAGAAATGAATCCGCTGACGATGCTATTGGTGAGACCACAGGTGATGCTACAGGTGAAGCTACGGCCGTAGATGCTGAGGGAAGCGATGGAGAGGAAGGTGCGCAACTATGACAGATGAGAGAGGTGGCCGCAAGGTGAGGGAAGGCATCGTAGTCTCTGACAAGATGGAATCTACTGTTGTGGTTGCCATAATCGAGCGAGT
>JAJZWK010000016.1 GCA_021846725.1 Actinomycetes bacterium
CAGATACTGCGCAGACATCCAACAAACCATCATTCAGCTCCGACAGTGGAAGTATAGGCAATATACCCCCTCTGTAGCGCGCACCACCAACTGCAACAAGCACGAAACGTCCTGCTGCAAGTACAGAACCGTCCACTCTTATCTCGGCTTCGAATAACTCTACTGCATTCAACACCTCCATGGCTGCCTTCTGGTAACGCTCCCTACCAGGTATACTCGTCATATGAGTAGCTTCCATAAGGATATGCCTAAATATTCCGGCACTCGCTCCAAGGATAAATGTAGTATTCAATTCATCAATCCATCCTAAATCGATATAGCGTACTCCTACTCCATTTATATCCTCATCTATCGCCCTGCCCATACTCTCATTAAGCAGGCTGGACACTACATCTTTCCAGTTCATGTCTCCCCATACAGCTTTGTAGAAAGAGTTACCCGTTCCACCAGGTATGACCAGCAGGGGTGGAATGAGGGAGGAGTCTGTAGGGGGACTTAGAGAGGTAGGGGAGCCAGTAGAGATGCCTGCAACAGTAGGGGATCCTGGAGGGATAGAGGAATCTGTAGGAGCGCCTGCAACGGTAAGGTGATCTGAAGGTACTCTTACAACAGTAGAAGAGCCTAGGGGATAAGGAGTACCGACCCTAGCCAACACCCCTGCAACTACACTAACCGTACCATCACCTCCGACTACCATTACAGCATCATAAGTATTCTCCGACTCTATGGAACTAGACACGTAAAGCTCGACAACAGAGGCCATACTCTCTGCCGTAGTCTCCTCTACAATGGATACTTCGGTACCGCCACGATTGAGCATCTCATAAAGCTCGGACAACAGTGGATGCTTACTATCTCTAATGCCGTTATCAAGTAATACACGCCCTGATACACGCCCTGCCAGTGGATTGGCAACAACCAGTACTTTGCCACTCACACCAGGACTACGGCCAGAATGAAAATCCTTCATAAGGTCATCTTAGTAGAGGCTCAGTGGATAGGCAGGTTGGATCAGGAAGCCGTTCATCCAGGCGAGCAGGACAAGGCGGAGGAAGAGAGGCAGGCTGGAGTGCCTGCCCGACGACGACAACGCAGTAATGCGAAGCATGGGGGGCGGTGCGCCCGAGATGCCTATCCGCTGAGCCTCTTAAAGGCTCAGTGGATAGGCAGGTTGGATCAGGAAGCCGTTCATCCAGGCGAGCAGGACAAGGCGGAGGAAGAGAGGCAGGCTGGAGTCCCTGGCAGTCATCGGAAACTTGGGCTAACATACTTACATGAAGTTTGGAGCCCTCCTTAGGCAAGGCAGTAAGCCCAGTTCCGCACCGTCAATCAGCAAGTTCGAAAAGAAAATACTTCAAGCACTCGTTGATCTGTATCCATTGCCCCATCTGCAAACTTCGGTCGACACCGACACCATGGCACACGACACATTGGGCGTAGAGAGTAACGACAAAGCATCCGATCTTGAAGAGTTGGTAGAGTCCCATATAGCCGGGTTTACCTCACAGGCAAAACGTCTTGTCAGACTCATGCTTATAGGCTACGACCTTACACCCCTACTGTCTCGCCACGTGCAACCATTCCACCTACTGGACAGAAATGCCCGCCAGCAATGGAATACTTCCAGTGCCAGCTCCCATAATCTGCCCAGAAAGGAAGCCTTCAAGGGATTGGATACACTCATACAGCTTGTACGTGCGTCTACTCCAGAAGTAAAGAAGCTCATAGGCTACGACGGCAAGCCTGCCGTACCTGTGAACTGGAGTAAAATACCACCGGCACCTACCTTCCCTATATACAGCTACCCAGATCTGCAACCTGGAGACATGGAAGCCGACGTAGTCATAGTAGGTAGTGGTGCGGGTGGAGCAACGGCTGCCAGCGTGCTTACAAAAGCCGGACTAAAAGTAATAGTCGTCGAAGAAGGTGGATTCTTCAATAGAGACTATTTCAATGCCCATGATCCGCTGGAAAGATTGTCCAACATGTACCGCGACAACGGAATGACCAGCACCATCGGAAAACCAGTAATATCGCTCCCTATGGGAAGGGCAGTAGGAGGTACTACCGTTATCAACTCTGGCACATGTTTCAATACCCCCGATGACGTGCTGGTGTCTTGGAGCAGGCAGGGTATTCCCTCCATATTACCCGACAATATGAATCCATACTTTGATCAGGTAGCTGACGTAATCGGTATAGGACCATCCGCACCTGAGATACTGGGCAAAAACGCTGAAATGCTGCAGAGAGGGGCCGATTCGCTCGGTTATCATGGTGGAGTAATCAGGCGAAATGCGAGAAACTGTCATGGTCATGGTACCTGCTGCTTTGGCTGTCCGGTCGATGCCAAGCAAGGCATGCACGTAAGTTACCTTCCACTTGCAGTCAGCAATGGTGCGACTGTGCTGTCAAATGTAAAGGTGATAAACCTCTGGATCGAGAAAAATCGTGTAACTGGCGTTATCGCACGTATAATCGACCCAGATACCGGAGAGGGAAGGGGAAGATTGTCTATTAGAGCCCGCGCTACCGTCTTGTCTGCCGGAGCAATCTACACTCCATCGTTACTTACAAGGCAAAAATTGGGTAATTCCAGTGGTCAACTCGGTCACAACTTGGTAATACATCCTGGCTCCGGTATTACTGCTCTCTTCGATGAAGAGCTTCATGCCTGGCAGGGAGTAATGCAAAGTTACTACGTGGATGAAAGACTAAAAGATGGCATACTGCTGGAAGCGACCTTTCCGCCTCCCGGAATCAGCTATTCTGCTGGATCATTACCCGATTCAGACGATGACAGCTTATATCCTTATATGGCATCATGTGGCACTATCATTAGCGATGACGGAAACGGTAGAATCGTAGTTCCCGGCCGCTCAGCCAATCCGCTGATAAGATACTCCCTCTCGCAGGCTGATGCAAGAAAGGTAGTGGCAGCTATTGCCATGACATCAGAGATATACCTCGCGGCAGGAGCTAAAGAGGTATACACGGGACTTCCTGGGCTACCGCCGATAAAATCTCAAAAAGACCTGGCATCCGTGAGAGAGGGAAGATGGAAACCAGGGGATTTGAAACTTTCTGCATACCATCCCATGGGAACTGCCCGTATGGGTAGTTCACCAAGCAACTCCGTAGTAGACCCTTGGGGAAAGATATGGGACATGCCAGGAGCCTGGATCATGGACGCATCCATGATACCTTCGTCCACTAGGGTAAACCCTCAGGTAACTATAATGGCACTCTCTCTACGATGCGCTGACAAGCTCAGCTCAGAGCTGCTGGACACCACTACTGAACATCGACATTTACCTCGACATTCACTCCCCGCCTGACGCTCTGAGTAACAACACAGAAATCCTCGAAAAGCTCCATACACCTTTCCACACGCGGCGACGACGACTCTCCTTCAATGGTGGGCGAAAGATTCACGGTTAACCCCCCAATACGCAACCTACCTCTTTCGTCTCTTTGGAACGAAACGGTAACTGATGTATCAATATCTGATACTTCTATATGAGCCTTACGTAAGCAAAATAGTAAGCTGGCACTGAGGCAACTAGCCACCGCGGCACCAAGCACACCCGATGCACTAGGCCCCTGTCCTCTACCCAGAGGTTCTGGCTCATCTACCAGCAACGTTTCGACATCATTGGGGAAAGTCACTCTCATGCCATAAAGTCCATCTTCCAATTTTAAGTGAAGCGTTAAATCCTCACGACTGGATTCCTTCACCGATTTGGAACCGTCTTTTGTGATGGAGACATCCTGGAGTTGGTCGGCTCCTCCAATATACGTATGATCCAACCCGCTATGATCTTTATCGTTCACGATGCCTGTACTGCTATACTACGCTTCAGGGCTCTGGAATACCGAGATCTCTACGAATCGCGTGGCGAGGCTTCGCTCCTACAGAGGTAGCCGTGAGTTCGCCTTCTTTGAACAGAGCAATAGTAGGAATGCTCATAACCCCGTAACGACTAGCCACTGATGGATTGCGATCCACATCCACCTTGACCACCTTTACCGAGTCACCCTGCTCTTCAGCCAATGCTTCGACTTCAGGAGCGACCATCAGACATGGACCACACCACCCAGCCCAGAAATCAACCACGACCGGAACATCCGATTGTAAGACAGTCTCATCAAAGGTTGCCGGATCATCAGCATGAATAACATTAGCCATATATAATCTCCTTTTCCTAGTTTGGTCAATAGCGACTACAGCTATCTTATATTGTTATACTACCGTAAGTATGGACTGAATAAGTCCAATATACGACATCTGGCGAACGAAAATCCATGATATTTGCAATACACTGCACTAGGTGACTAAGGTTTTTCGCTGGATTACATACATAATTGGCGATGCGCGAGCGTCTGACCTGCATTATCACAACGAGTACAGCCGCTTTTTTCGAGTTGTGGGCCGTTTGACACCAGTCATCTAGGTAGTCCAAGCACATTATCCGCAATAATATTACGTTGTATCTCGGCAGTTCCACCTCCAATAGTCAGTGCAGGTGAGAAGAGGAACCCAGACATCCAATCAGAAGCACCCAAAGTGCGCTTTCTACCCCATGTCTGGCCATGACCCTGTTCCCAGCCGACCATACCACAGAGCGGGCCGCCATCACGCAACATCCCTGCCGCACCGGCTATATCTACCGCTAGATCCATCACCGACTTACCATGGGCATCTGACAGTGCCTTTACTATAGATACCTCAGGTCCTCTCTCTTGACCAGCAACTGCCTTGCCTGTAATTCGCAGTCTGATAAGGCGTAATATCTGCTCGTCTATATAAGCCCTTGCCAACCTATGACGTAATGACGGATTAATGCTGTTTCCATTGTCGGCAACAAGATCTATTATATCCATTACGGTAGGGCCAGCTCCCCACATCAGTCCCTCACTGGAAAGCGATACCCTCTCGTTTCCCAGAGTTGCCTTAGCTACCCTCCACCCGTCACCTATCTCTCCAACCAGATTGGCTGCTGGAATCCTCACATCATCAAAGAAAACTTCATTGAAACTTTCGTGACCAGTCATATCCTTTATGGTTCGCACGGTGATCCCATCAGCATCCATTGGGCAAATGAAGTAAGAGAGCCCTGAGTGATGAGGTATCACATCTGAATAAGATTTATCGTCATAAGCTGAAGAAGTATATGAATCATTGATACCACTGGTACGGGCCAGGAGCACGCCAAACTTTGACATATGAGCAAACGTAGTCCATATCTTCGACCCGCTTACCACATAGTAATCACCATCACGGTCAGCCCTAGTAGTAACCGAGGCAAGATCTGAGCCAGCACTCGGTTCACTGAAGAGCTGACACCATATTTCTTCGCCAGCAAGCATTGGAAAAAGATATCTATCACGCTGCTCCTCAGTACCATACTTGATAATGGTAGGCCCCAGCCAACCTATCCCAATAGGATTAAATGGTCTTCGTATGCCTGCTCGGCGCAGTTCGTCGTCTATGATCAGCTGAGTCAGTGGATCCGCATCTATCCCCCATGGCCGCGGCCAATGAGGAACCACAAAGCCAGCATGAGCCAGATCACGAGCGCTCGGCTTCGGATGCTCTTTAATCCACGCCTTCACCCCCAGCCTAATTGGATCATCTTCGCCAGGTAGTAGAAAATCCATATTACTGGGTACTCATACCGCTGTCTCGATTGTCGATGAACTTGGGAGCATCCCCCAAAGATGTGGATACATCCGCAAGTAGCTCTCCCGCCAAAGAACGCAAGTATCTATAATCAGCCTTCCCGGATGGTGCCCTACGTAACGACGTTAGCTGGATAAATTGCTTGGGAACCTTATAGCCGGATAAGCGACTGTGGCAATATGAGTAAAGCTCTTCTACATCAATACTGCCAGAACCGGCAACTTTGTCTCCAGACGTTGCCTCAACAGAGCGATCTCCTGAATCAAGGGCATCTGCAGACGGTACGATCAACGCGGTAACTGCCTCTCCCCAGCGCTCGTCAGGTACACCTACCACTACACAATCCTCCACGCTACGATGACTCCTCAAAATCGCTTCTACCTCTTCCGGATATACCTTTTCACCACCGGTGTTTATACATGCAGATCCTCTACCGATAAACTGTATGGTGCCGTCACTTTCAACGGTAGCAAAATCGCCTGGGATGGAATACCTGACACCATTCGCTTCGTAAAATACACTCTCTGTCTTTTGGGGATCTCCCCAGTAACCAAGCGGAACCCTCCCGTAGACCGCCAGCCTACCCACCTCTCCCGCACCTGGCTTTACTTCCTCTCCACTATCATTGATCACCTTGACGCGATCGCTTATCTTGAATACTGGTCGATCCTCGGCCAGAGATTCCCTAGAAACAACCGCTCTTCCACTAAGTCCCTCAGAAGCACCCAACGAATCTATGAGAAGGACATCGGGCAGGTAGCTCAACATCTTATTCTTTACAGAGGAAGACCACAACATGCCAGATGAAGCTATGATCCTAAGCTCGCTCAAGTCAAGTTCGTTGTAATGCTCTTCCAGGTAGCGCAACATCGGCCGAGCAAACGCGTCACCAACTATCTGTATCATGTTAATGCCATAGCGGGAAACAGCCTTCCACGTCTTCTCCGCATCAAACTTCCCCTTACCCATCAGAACCACCCTGCCGCCACCCACCAAGGTCTGCAACGTAGTAAACAAAGCAGTACCATGCATCAACGGTGAAGCCGCCAATATGCTTGGGGCAGAACGTCCAGACCTTACATATTCCACCGGGTCTCGCGGTTCACCGCTACGACCACTTATATTCCATAGGGCAACATAGAGATCATCATTTCGCCACATCACCCCCTTGGGCATACCAGTAGTTCCACCAGTATAAATTATGATTATATCATCTCCAGATGGTGTGTATGGCATAGACGGCATACCATCATCATCTATATCCAAATCCTGTAATGATCTCTGTACAACATCTTCATACGATATTGAACCAGATGGCGTTGGAGCACTATGCTGTCCATCGCCTGAATCATCCAATACTTCTAGTAGCGAGACATTCGCACTGTATCCAAGTAAAGACAGACTATCGTATACTGTCGATGCGTAATCCTGATGAAATACAATAGCCGACGCAGCAGAATCTTTGAGCAAATATGCCGTCTCTTCCGGTCCGTATCTGTAATTGACATTCATAGGTATAGCGCCAATAAGCTGAGCAGCAAAGAACGACTCCAGATATTCCGGCACATTAGGCAGGTCTATAGCCACCCTATCTCCCTGTGCAACACCTTCTCTGGAAAGATGCAACGCCAGAGCAGATGCTCTGGATATCAGCTCAGCATAGGTAAGCTCTCTGTCTCTATAGACAATGGCGACACGATCCGGAATCACTCGAGCCACCTTCGCAAGAACGCCAGTAAAGTTCCAATCACTCATTGTATCAAGTATACAAATTAAGCACGCCAATTGAAATCCATACCATCCACCACTGTACATGCGTTCGATAGTAGACTATGCCACATAATGTGCCACATGGACAAAAACACATGGACAAAATGAGCAAGGATCTGATAGAGCAACCGTTAGTAATACACCCATGCTCTACATTATGGACTATATACAAAAGGCATATTTGTACCGGCAAATACCTCAGCTCTACCAAGAGCAAGGGTGTCTGTAACAAGTGCAAATAAAGTTGAACGAGAAAGGAGAAATATAGTGGAGAAAGAAAAGGCGCTGGAAGTAGCCATTGGTCAGATCGAAAAACAATTTGGAAAGGGATCGATTATGAAGATGGGAGAACGTACACATATGATCGTAGAATCGATACCGACTGGGGCAATGTCGTTGGATCTGGCACTCGGGATAGGGGGGCTCCCGAGAGGAAGGGTTATCGAGATATTCGGACCAGAGTCCAGCGGTAAATCCACCCTGGCGTTGCACGTAGTCGCTGAGGCTCAGCGCAATGGTGGAGCGTGTGCTTATATAGATGCCGAGCATGCCATGGATCCTACTTACGCAAAGGCTATCGGGGTAGACATAGATGAATTACTTATATCGCAACCCGATACAGGAGAGCAGGCTCTAGAAATAGCAGATATGCTCATTCGCTCAGGCGGACTGGATGTAATTGTCATAGACTCAGTGGCTGCGCTTACACCGCGGGCAGAAATAGAGGGTGAGATGGGTGATACTCATGTTGGACTACAGGCACGTCTGATGAGTCAGGCACTGAGGAAGTTAACGGCATCGCTTTCCAAATCAGGCACTGTAGCTATTTTTATCAACCAGCTCAGGGAAAAGGTAGGTGTTATATATGGTTCTTCCGAGGTTACTCCGGGAGGGCGTGCACTAAAATTCTATTCGTCAGTAAGACTTGATATACGCAAAGTAGAATCTATCAAGGATGGCTCTGATACCGTAGGTAGCCGTACCAGAGTAAAGGTCGTAAAGAACAAGATCGCACCACCATTTAAACAGGCAGAGTTTGATATCATGTATGGAACGGGTATTTCAAGAGAGGGATCTTTACTGGACGTTGCAGTCGATCTCGGAATAGTGAGAAAAGCAGGTGCCTGGTTCACATACGAGAGTGAGCAGCTTGGCCAGGGACGGGAAAATGTCAAGCAGTACCTAAGGGATACACCAGAACTGATGGTGGAAATTTACGAACGCATCAAAGAGCAAATGGCACCGGCATGTGAAGCTGATGAAGCCGAGGTAGAGAATGAAGCCGAGGTAGACGAAAAAGCTGAGAATAAAGAGAGTCAACCAGCATAAAGACCCTGAAGGTCGATAATAACTGGTAATTCGACTATCCTGCCCACTGGCAGGGTGACGTCAGCCAGCATAAAGACCCTGAAGGTCGATAATGACCTGGCACGACCTAGACGAATATACAGTTATTTGGGAGTTCCCTGCCAGCGAGACAGTTACCTCATCTGAAGTTGCATAATTTCCGCTGTAGGTAACCTGAGATACTAATGGCTTAGCAGCACCAGTCGGATATATGGACAAGTATCCTGAACCAATACAGTCCGTAGCAATCACATTGAACATTGCACCAGAAGGTGAATACGGTAAATCAAGACTGCCTGTCGCACCTAATGTAATGGTGCCGCCTGCTGAAAGCATATGATTTGTACAGGAATCTTCTATGCCAGAAAGCGACACCGGACGGGTATCGCATATACGTACAGGTTCTACCGATGCATAAAAATCTTGACTGCTTGAACTAGTAAAATATCCCTCTACGTCAATAGCTACCTCTATCGATCCGCTTGACCCATTATATACACTTATGGTCCCATTCCCTGACAACATACTATACACAGAGTTGGTCACAGGCCCATTACCTGTCCAATTCAATTGAGATACTACAGGCATGTCAGCACTCTCTGAGTAGACAGTAATATACCCACTATGAGCACTACCATTGGCAAAAGTTACTCCAAGTGCCGCTGCAGTTGCTGTTAGGGGTATATTCGCTAAGCCCGAGACCTGAACAGTTAGAGACGTATGAGAGGATATTGGTTTTCCCGTGCATTGATCGGTAACACCCGATAACGATGTTGGGCGGGTATCGCATATACGTACTGGCGTAACCGGATTAAACAGGTAGCCCTGGGTGCTACTGGTTGCGTCTCCCGATGTCGTACTACCTGCACCAAGTATTGTCGAATAGTACCCTTCTACGTCTATCACCATATTAGCCACCCCTGAAGAAAGATATGCTGTAACTGCACCATTCAATCCAGGTATAACTACTACCTGATTAGACACTATTTCGTTAGGTACAAAATTGAGGTTGGACGATAATGGCCTACTGAGCCCGGTGGGATAAACGGTCAAATAACCGTACCCGGTGGGATTGATAACAGTTACATCAAGCACAATAGCGGTAGCGGTAAGAGGTACGTGATTAAGACCGGTAGCATTCGCCGTATCTACAGTAATGTTATATGGGGTTCCGCCTATCAAGGGGTTTCCGTTGCACTGTTCATACATGCCGGTCAAGGAAGAGGGATTTCCGCTCCTCGTGTCGCATACCCTATAGGGATTGAGAGGGTGGTAAGACGATTTGAAAATGTCGTCCACCTGAGGCAGCAACCAGCCAGCTATCCACTCTCCCCCCGCAAGGGTAATATGTACTCCATCGCTTGTACGTACCTGTACACCGTCTATGTACTCTGCATACTGGTTGCCCGGTGAAAGCCGCTGGCCAAAGTTTATTATCTGAGTCATGCCGGGGAATTCTGCGGATACCTCGCCGAGTAACTTATTGAACTCTTGAACCCTGCTGGGAGAGTCTTCTGGCCATGTTCCACCCGAGGAAGGTGGCGGTTGCTCGTCAAAATAAGGCGACGTTAGCAACGCAACTTTAGCACCACGAGAAGCCAGTATCTTTACAGCCGTTACCAATTGATCTTTTACATAGGCATCATAGGTGGATTGACCGAGATACGACCAACTCCCGTCATACATACGGTTGACAGTCTCCCATCTCCCCAGACCCAGAATTACTACCTGGGGATCTACCTGGTCAATATAGTCCTGGTAGAGAGTCTCCCACTGGGGAAATCCTGGCAATCCATTACACGGAGGTGCTTCCAAATTTGCCGGCCAGACCTTTCCCATCACCTCAAACGGACCACCCTGTACAACTCCACATCCAATAATGGCTTCATCAGCTATGCTAACTCCATATTGAGACGCTTTAACTGAAAGTCCAAAACCTAAGCTCAAAGCCACTGACCCACCAATCACCATCACCTTTGTCTTCCCTGTATTCTCCACACTGCTACCTCCCACGACAATTTGAAAACTTGAGCCCGCATTATAGGTTGCTATTATCGTGCTGGGTGAGCCAACTACTATACATGTCTCTGCAGAAACACAGCTCACATATGAAAACGCCGACGATGTAGGAGTATATATGTAAGACCAGCTACTACCGGCATCAGTACTTTTAAGAACCGTCCCATAATTACCTACCGCCAAACACTCTGTCGAAGTAGGGCACGTTATCGAGGCAATGGACTGTGCCGTAGTCAGACCTTCCTGCTGCCAGGAAATACCACCATTCGACGATACTTCGATCGTGCCATACTGGCCTACCGCTATACAATCGGTAGATGATGTGCATGTGATAGATGAAATTGACTCGTTGGAAGGATTGGAGGATTCCTGCCATGTTGCACCGCCATCAGTAGTACGGAGAAAGTATATACTGTTGCCTCCGACCACACAGTTTTGACTGGACACACAGTAAATGGTATTAAAGATCGTAGGCTGACCCAAATTTCCAACCGTCCACGAGTCTCCACCATTCAAAGTGTGAAGCACTACACCATTATTTCCTACTACAATGCAATCACCACCTTGCAAGCAGGTAATGCCTGACAGCTGATCACTAGTTTTCGAGGGTAACAATACCCAACTTATTCCTCCACTGGTAGTGGACAACATGACGCCATCATATCCTACAGCGATACATGACGACGAAGACCAGCACGCTATAGCATAGAGCGACTGGGTAGTAGGTGTAGCTACAGCTTGCCACGATTGCATAGTGGCATTCGATCTGTATACATAACCATTCGAAGTAGTAGCAAGACAGGTAGTTGCAACAGGGCAGGCCAACGCCAAAAAATTTGGCTCTGCCGTGGTCGCCTGAACAGTAGAATTCGCCGATTCGTGCAATTGTGGACTGGCGACAGAACGCACCAGTGTGTCTATAGATGCAGTTGAACCATAGGCACCTGTGGTAGCTAATGGCATGTTACTTGACCGTATAGGCAACCTAGACCTGTCGGGCGCAAGAGTATCCCTGGCAGAAAGAGATGATGACAATGGAATCAGCGTCACTATCTGGGTACCGATAGACAACGATACTAAGCCCAATACGAGTATGGTTACCATACTTGACAATCGCCTGAAATGTAGCATTGTTCAAAGAATACCAACTAAATTGCCTTTCGCAAGTGCGGGTGTCAGCTAACGGTAGCACATGACATTTCGACGACACACATTTCACATATAGACATGGATGTACACACTGAATAACTGATGTCTTTCATACTTGAGATGAAGGTGCCATAGCGACATCAACATGGACATGCACTGAGCAACTGATGTATTGTTACATAGGCCACATCGCCACCTGCGTCGCGGATCTGGACATGGATATGCACTGAGCAACTGATGTATTGTTACTTTTGTGAATGCTAAACGGGTGTCAGTAGCTCCAGATTCGTTCAAGGAGACGCTCCATGCCATAGATGTTGCGCGTGCGATCTGCTCTGTGCTCAATCAAGCGGGAATAGAATGCGACTCAATACCGATGTCAGATGGTGGGGAGGGTTTTGCTGACGTAGTTGCAACAGCTATCAGAGATGACCCTGGAAGAGAGGCTCAGGTATCAGTACATACTGCAAATGTCACAGGGCCTGCCGGAAGTAATGTATTTGCACAGTATTACCTGGCCAAAGAGGCAGGACAACCCGTAATGGCCATAATGGACTGTGCCTCAGCATCAGGACTGGCACTGGCAGGTGGTGCCGAGAGCAATGACCCTGTAGCTGCCACCTCACAAGGAACAGGTGAGTTGATTGCCGATGCCATAAATTCCGGAGCTCAGGTAATACTGATAGGCCTCGGCGGCTCTGCAACTACAGATGGCGGTAGACCAGCGATTGAAGCCGCTGAGCGCCTGTGTCGGCTGGATACAGTAAAGATAGTTGCCTGCTATGATGTCAAAAATCGTTTCACTGAAGCAGCCAGGGTGTTTGCCCCTCAAAAGGGAGCAACTCCCGAGCAGGTAGATATTCTCTACCGTAGGTTGGAAGATCTGGCCATCTACTATAGGGACAAGTATGGAGTAGACGTAACTCACCTTGCTGGTGGGGGTGCCGCAGGTGGTCTTGGTGGAGGGTTGACATTACTCGGTGCTGATCTTGTGGCTGGCTTCGACATAGTGGCAAAATACGTACATCTGGAAGAGAAACTGAAAGTAGCTGATCTGGTAATCACCGGGGAAGGAAAGCTGGATACTACTTCCTTCGAAGGAAAGGTAGTTGGCAGTATTATACAGATGGCACATAATATCGGTGTACCGGTAGCAGTAATCGCTGGATCGGTGGAGGACAAATTGGTGGAGGATAATAAATTAGTGAAGGATAAATCTCTAAAAGATGGACTTTCCCTCCTATCACCACTCCAGCCAGAGCACTTGTCTCAAGTCGTCGGATATCAACCGACTGGCTTGTCATGGCTGGTAGGGTCGGAGGACACTCGCTATCTCGACAAGAAAAAATCATCTTTACGGGTAGTAAGCCTGGTGGACCAGTTCGGTAGGGATACATCATTTACAGATACAATCGGTTGCATAGAAAGAGCAGTAAATCTCATCTGTGACTGAACTCTACCTACATAGACCGCTCTCATCGAAGAGGCGTTATGCTGTTCTGGCCGTATTGTGTATCTCGATACTCATGACTACCCTGGACAATACAGTCCTGAACGTAGCTCTCCCTACCCTCTCGAAGCAACTCCATTCGTCGGTAAGTGATCTTCAATGGATAGTGGATGCCTATACACTTGTCTTTGCGGGACTAGAGATAACTGCCGGTAACATAGGAGACAGATACGGGCGTAAAGGTGTACTCTTCGGAGGGATGGCTATATTCGGCTTTGGCTCTGCCATGTCTGCTTTCTCTACCTCATCAGGAGAGTTGATTGCATTTCGATGTGTAATGGGGATAGGCGGAGCATTTGTAATGCCAGCAACGCTGGCTGTCATCATGGACGTATTCGTGGATCCTCGAGAGAGGGCCAAGGCTATAGGAATATGGTCAGGGGCATCTGGGTTGGGCGTAGCAATAGGGCCCATTCTGGGTGGTATTCTGCTTGCCCACTACTGGTGGGGGTCGGTATTCCTTATAAACGTCCCGATAACTGCATTGGGACTCGTAGCAATTGCATTCTTGGTACCTCGTTCCAAGGATCCAAGGACACGCCCTCCCGATGTGCTTGGCTCTCTGCTATCTATAGCCGGCATTGGCCTTCTGGTATGGGGAATCATCGATGTACCTGTGAATGGTTGGGGAGATCCCACTGTCCCAGCAGGCATACTATCAGGAGCAGTCATCCTGGGACTCATGCTGCTTTGGGAAAAAAGGTCTCCTCATCCTATGCTGAATATGGCACTGTTCAAAAAAAGACGCTTCACGGCTGCGGCAGCATCTTTGACTCTCACGTTTTTTGCGCTGGGAGGAGTCATGTTTCTGATTACACAATACCTGCAATCCGTACTCGGCTACTCTCCAATTAAGATGGGACTAGCCATTGCTCCCGTCTCACTTCTACTTGCAGGCGGTGCAGTAGTATCAAGCCTACTGGTTCCACGTATCGGCACAAAGGCAGTAGTAACAGCGGGGCTTGCCGGTGTTGTAGTGGGGTTACTATTTTTGTCTCATTTGACAGCAACCGAACACTATACACAGATGCTTGCCCCACTATTCCTTATCGGTGCGGGAGTTGGCATGGCTATGCCACCTTCTACAGATTCGATTATGGGATCATTCTCCCATGAGGAGTCCGGAGTGGGTTCTGCTATGAACGGTACGGCTCTGCAATTTGGCGGCACTCTTGGTGTCGCCGTAATAGGAAGCATGCTGAATGCACGCTACAGGGCAGGCATTACGCCGCTCCTGGCGGGCCAAAAATTACCTGCACAGGCACTTCACTACATAGAGGGATCCCTGTCGGGAGCGTTGGCAGTTGCATCTTATGTTTCAAGCCACATAAGCACAAAACTCGGCACTGAACTAGCCTCAGTGGCAAAGCATTATTTCACGCTGGGAGTAAATGAGGCCAACCTGCTTGGTGCCGGTTGTACGCTGCTTGGTGTCTTGATTGCCCTTATATTTCTACCTTCACGCCCACATCCTGAAGATCAGGCACGAGAAGCTGAACGTCTGGAGGCTTCCAAGAAACATCATCACCATCCTTCTTGATATTACGAACGGAATATCTACTAGTTTGCGCTCCCTCTCCGATCAAGACCATCTAACCGACCAGTTGTACCAATTACTGGCGCAGAGGCGACAACACATGTGTCCTCTCCGATCAAGACCATCTAACCGGCCAGTTGTACTCCCCTGATGCCAGTGGCAATTTCCCCTGTTCCTTCCGCCATTCGGAGTACTGCGATGCCCAGTCATAATGCCATTCTTTTTGCTTTTCTACCAACTCGGATAGATTCATCCTGGTAATTTCCGGATAACAATCCATCATAGACATAAGCACATTTGCAGTCGTAGTGGTATCACCCAACGCATTATGCGCATCCACCGATTGCACCCCATAGGTGCGTGCCAAATCGGCCAATTTACGACTACCCTTACGATACCTGTCAAAATGTCGATCCAGCACCAGTATATCTAGAACCATCAACGACGCAGGTAACTCGCAATTCAGAATTGAACGGGAAAGCGTATTGACCATGGTGAGATCATAGGAGATATTCATTCCTACTACCGGACCATTAAATCCAACGATAGCATCGTATATCAGACAAATTGCATCATCCAATGGCATTCCTCCCTCGCGCGCCTGCTCGGTAGTTATGCCATGTATAGCAGTAGCAGCAGGTGGTATCTCACACCCTGGATTCACAAGAAAATAATTCTGCACATCCTCCGAACAATCGTGTGATACCGGGTCAAACTCCAATAGTGCTGCCGACACCGGTAAGTCATGCAACGGGTCTATTCCAGTTGTCTCCAAGTCAAAAATCAACATTGGTCTATCAAAATATCCCAAGCCTTTGGAGACACCTCCCAAATATGGCCTGTCATCCAACTCATTGGACTTAGATGTGGTACAAGAGTCGAAATGACCTGGTTTTTCCTGTAGTAGCGGTCTGTCATCCAACTCATTGGGCGCTGAGACAGTGCGAGAATCGTGGTGACCTGGTCTTTCCTGTAACGGCCGCTTGTCGTTCAGCTTATTGGACTTGGGTGTCATACTAGAAGATTGGGGTATGCCCCAGGATTTGGTTGCTACGTGAGCTCTAATGACCATACGATTCATTCTATTACATGGATGTAATGCTTATCTGTTACCGGACAGATTTTTCTTCCCTGCCAACGCATTCTCGACACTTGCCAGCATATTGGCAGTACAGCCAGACATCTCAATGGGAGGTGCTACATCTTCTGCAATTACCCTTGCCAACTCTGTAAACTCCTCAGCCATACCCGATTCCTCACTGCCCGATTCCTCACTGCCCGATTCCTCACCCACGCCCACGATGCCAGTTTCATTACTACCGTTCTCTTCCTCACGTGTACCATAATAGGCACCTAAAACGGTATCGCCCATGTTCGTTGCTATAGGTAGCTGGGCCAATAACGGTACACCCGATTCGCGTGCAAGGTTCTCACCCCCTCCTCTGCCAAATATATAGTGAACATCTCCGTGCTCGCACTTGAAATACGACATATTCTCGATTATCCCTGCTAACCGTAAGTGCCCCTTTGCTGCCATAGACACAGCTCGCTGAGCGACCTTATATGCAGTTACAGATGGAGTAGTTAGTACAATCAACTCCGTTCTTGGTAGTAGCCGAGCTATAGCCATCTGCACATCTCCAGTACCAGGAGGCATATCTACCAAAAGGTAATCGAGATCTCCCCAGTGAACCTCTTCCAAAAATTGTTGAACCGCACGAGCCAGTAGCATGCCTCTCCACATAATTGCATCTTCTTCATCAGAGAGAAACCCCATAGACACTACCTTTAAGAGACCTGTACCCACTCTACGTTCAAGTGGAATAATCTTGCTTTTCTCGGCATGCATCTCTCCCTGCATGCCAAGAAGTCGAGGAATCGAAAACCCCCAGATATCTGCATCTAGTACCCCTACGGTAAACCCCCTTTCCGCAAGTGCAATAGCAAGGTTGGCCGTTACAGATGACTTGCCTACCCCACCCTTACCTGATGCCATGGCCAGTATCCGGGTATTCATAGAGATATTGGTAATACCGAAACGCTCCTGGGCCATTTTACGTGCTTTTAACATGATCGCTGCACGTTCTTCCTTGTCCATTGCAACAGTATGTACCTTTACTTCAAAATTGCCTCCCTCCGCTCTATCAATGTTTCCTGTTTGCAACAACTGGTATACACTTTTCTCTACATCATGTTGTATTTGTTTACGTAGAGGACATCCTGCAATCGTAAGCGCTACCTCGATGGTAACAACTCCACCATCTATCGATATTCCCCTGACCATACCGAGGTCGACTATGTCACTTCCAAGTTCAGGATCTACTACTGATCTCAGCGCATTCCACACCGCTTGTTCATCTATAGCGCTTGTAATCATACTAAAATATTATTCTACTATAGACTAGAGCTACTACAATCTATTCTAGGTGACTGGTGTCAAACGGTCCACAGTTCGAAAAAACGACTATACCCGCTGTAATGGCACAGGTCAGATGCTCACTCGTTGCCAATTATGTGCGCAATCCAGCAAAAATACTAGATAACCAGGCAATGCAACACTGCAATCGCTATCACACCAGCAACACCAAGTGCAACCAGCAAAAATACCAGCTACCCAGGCAATGTAACTGCCTTGGCTTGACTCAAAGGAGAATGAAAAGCGGGCTGGCACAACAAACAAATGAGATGCCGCTATAATATATACAGTCGAGTGATGTATACTCGTATAATCGTAAAAGTAATAAAAGTAATATAGAGCAACCGGAGGAATGGAAAATGCCCATGGAAACAGCAGTAAAAATCGGTAAACGACCTGACCCAGTAACGCTAACGAACGAGTCTGCGTTAAAGGTTGCAGATCTGCTGGCTCAGGAGAATGACAGCAGCCTGTTCTTGAGAGTGGCAGTTACTCCCGGCGGCTGTTCAGGATACTCATACGAAATGTTTTTCGATTCAGAGTTAGATGACAATGACATCGTCAGAGATTTTAATGGAGTAAGGGTTGTAGTAGATCCAGAGAGCGCAAAGCTCTTATACGGATCTACGTTGGAATACGAAGACGGTCTTCAGGGTGGATTTCACCTTGTCAACCCAAATGCTACACGCACCTGCGGCTGCGGGTCTTCATTCTCCTAACTACCGGTATATCCTAACTACCGGTATAGCTGACGGTAACTACCGGGCAACCAAGTAAGATCACCAGGCAAATCAGGCAGCTCGAACAATCCAGTAAACTGTCAGAAAACTCAGTAAACAGGCAGAGCCCCAGTAACACCGGGATATTAGAGAAAAAATCTAGTGCTGCAGTGTTGCTGCAGTGTCCCGCAAATAACCATGGGTTCCAGTCAGCCAAATAATGTCCCCGACCAAGCCAGATAACGTCACGCTATTTAACGAGGCACTACACTATTACGGCCTACTAGACTAGCTTGCCGCTCTGCGGTATTCTGCAACTATATCTGCCATCTGGCTGATTATATCCCCTATTTTAAAATCTTTTGGAGTATATACGGCACGCACACCCCTGGAAATCAAGACAGCTGCGTCCTCTGGCGGTATAATACCACCTACCACAACAGGTGCATCCACCCCGTAATCAGCGAGCAATTTGATTATCTCGGTGACCAGTTCCATGTGGCTACCCGAGAGTATTGAAATACCTACTAAGTCTACATCCTCGTCTCTGGCAGCAGTAGCAATCTGTAGTGGTGTATTACGTATGCCCTGATATATCACTTCAAAACCTGCATCTCTGGCAGCCAACGCTATCTGCTCGGAGCCGTTGGAATGTCCATCCAATCCCGGTTTGGCTATCATAATGCGTGGAGCGCTCCCGTAGGATTTTGCTATCTCCTCAACTTTACCTACCGCCTGAAACAACTCCTGCCTGGATATACGGTTCGTCCCTCCAATACCGGTAGGTGCCCTGTAAGAGCCAAACACCTCTCGAAGTGCATCTGCCCATTCACCCGTTGTGCCTCCCGATCTAGCCAACTGTATTGAGGCTTCCATGATATTATCACCCGATTCGCAGGCTTTTTTCAGTTGGCTGAGAGCACGGTTCACTTCTCCGGCATCACGCTTATCACGCCATTGCACAATCTCTTCCCTGAGCATCTCTTCCGTGGATGGATCCACCTTTAACACTCCACCACTTCCATCATTACCACTCAATGGAGATGGTTCTGTCTCCGTGTAACAATTCACTCCCACTACTGGTAGTTCACCGGACTCGATCCTGCTAACCCTACGACGTTGACTGGCTACAAGTCTCTTCTTCATTTCTTCTACTGCCGCAAATGCACCTCCCATAGCAATGATCTCTTCCATCTCTTCCCACGCTTGCTCTGCCAGATCAGCACTGAGAGGCTCGATCACCTTCGACCCGTCAAATATATCTGGATATTCCAATATATCTGTCTCAAGAGCCATTATCTGCTGTATACGCAACGACCACTGCTGATCCCATTTACGCGGTAGTCCAAGCGCTTCGTTCCATGCGGGAAGCTGTATCGCACGTGCCCTCGTACTACGAGATAAAGTAACGCCGAGCATTTCCAAAATTATCCGCGCTATATTGTTCTCCGGCTGCGCTTCGGTCAAACCCAGAGAGTTGACCTGTACTCCGTAACGAAACCGCCTATATTTTGGCTCTTTCACATGGTAACGCTCGAGGCAAATTCTCTCCCAATTGACAGCAAATGCTCTGAGCTTGCATACCTCCTCCACAAACCTCACTCCGGCATTCACAAAGAAGGATATCCTGCCTACTACTTGAGGGAATTCATCCTCATTCACCTGCCCTGATTGCCGTACAGCATCCAAAACATCGATTGCGTTAGCCAAAGCGTAGGCTATCTCCTGAGATGGGGATGCACCTGCCTCCTGTAGATGGTACCCGCATACATTCATTGGATTCCACTTTGGAATGTTACGCACTGAGTAGGTAATCAAATCTACAGTCAGGCGAAGGCTTGGAGCTGGCGGAAATATAAACGTACCCCTGGAAAGGTACTCCTTCAAAATATCGTTCTGTGTCGTCCCACTCAGCTGCTGTTTTTGCACCCCGGATTGCTCTGCCTTGACTATATAGAGGCTCAATAACCAAGGGGCGGTGGCATTAATAGTCATTGAGGTATTGGCACTTTCCAACGGAATTGAATCCATCAGCTCATTCATATGTCCCAAATGTGCAACTGGGACACCAACTTTACCTACTTCTCCCCTCGCCTCAGGAGCATCAGGGTCATAACCGGTCTGTGTCGGGAGGTCGAAAGCTATAGACAGTCCGGTCTGCCCCTTGGCAATGTTTGACCTATACAATTCATTGGATGCACGGGCATTTGAATGTCCCGAGTACGTCCTCATCACCCACGGTCTATCACGTTCGGGAAGTCTCCATTGCATGTCCAAATTACCGGCATCATCTTTTCTGTGATCAAAGCCTGAGGCTCGAGCTTCTATATCAGTCATCTGTTATATATTTTGGTCATTTGTCGTATATTTCGCTGCACATCACTCCTGTATGCTCACACTCCTGTATGCTCAATGGTATTAGGTATGAGCATACACACCAGCATACCAATTGGTCTGTCCCGCAAATAACCATGGGTTCCCACCAGCCAGATTACGCCCCTGACTTACCGGATCAACGTTACGATATTTACGAGACACTACACTAGCGTTACTCTACCGTAGAATACCTGCTTGACTTACTTGTCGCTATGATAATTATAAAATCCTCTGCCTGACTTTCTACCAAGCCGTTCAGCCGTAACCATCCTCCGCAAAAGCGGAACAGCTGCATAATTCGGATCTTTGTACTCTTCGTAAAGTGCATCCAGGATAGCCAGAGAGGTATCCAATCCGACCAAGTCCAGTAACGCAAACGGCCCCATCGGAAAGCCACAACCCTCTTTCATGGAAGTATCTATGTCCTCCATGGAGGCTATACCCTGCTCAAGCATACGAACAGCATTGTTCAGATAGGGGAACAAAAGGGCATTCACCACAAAACCTGCCTGATCACGTACCTCTACTGGCATCTTTCCGCATGCGGAAGCAAACTCTTTAGCGGAATCAATAGTATCCTCGGAAGCAGTAATCGGTCTGACCACCTCTACCAACT
>JAJZWK010000106.1 GCA_021846725.1 Actinomycetes bacterium
CATTCAAGGGAACTGTGCAATCACAGAGGCCTGATGGCACACTCGGCAGATGGACAGCCGGTGTATTGTTGACCATTCTCGGTCTTCTGTGGCTGGTGCTCTTCGGAACGGCAGTAAGGGTGAATCTTCTGTTCAAGGCCACGCATCAGGGATATGCGCGTTGAGATGTTAAGCATGCAGAAACATTTGGAACCCATGGAATACAAACTAAAGGAGGTATACATATGGTAATACAAGATACAGAAATTACGAGCCAAGCGGTCCGCAATGATGAAACACAAGCTGAGAGCGAGGTGCCTGTAGGCGGCGTGGCAACCCTTACCAGAGAGGATATCGGTAGTAGCACCGAAATGGAGGGAGGTCAGATCGAGATCCCCCCTACTCCGGCCGCGAAAACGGCACTGCTTACTGCTGTTACCGTCATCACCACTCTTATCGAACTAGGTGTATCGGTGGCAATAGTTGCTGCGATAGCATACGCCCTGCAGACCCTCGTGCGCTAACCTGCAACAGAAACATAACCAGTAACAACTACCGAGTTAAAATGCCGGTAAGTTGCCGTTCCATCGTGGGCGTACAATGGATTAAACTAGGTAAATAAAATGGAACCAGGTACACTCCCCAATTGGCGCTATCACGGAGAAGGGTGGGCAGCAAATGGGTTTGACCCACATACTGCTGCAAGATGGCGTGCTGCAGGATTCCGGTCATGGGAAGCAAAGTACTGGGTAATAGCAGGCTTCTATCCTGATGAGGCCTGGAGTGCCAAAGAATCAGGACTCGACTGGGAGACTGCAGGACAGCTATCCGGTCTCAAAAATGATTTGGCAACATTTGATACCCATGGAGCGACATCCTTACATTATCCGGCGACATACATAGACGGATCCACTGAGCATACAGGCTCTACTGCCGGTAAGCCATATATGACATCGGTCACCGGCATGAGCAGATTCATACCCAAACGGCGAGCTGAGATTGCAATATTGGTCGCTATAGCTATTGTTATCGGTGTAACAGGCCTGATCAGTAGCCAGTATCTCCTGAGCAGATCAGGACTGAAACCAACACCTCCAAATACTGTCGAAGCTCATGATGGCATTGCACAGGTCATGCTCGACATAAATCCCCCACCGCTGTACGGTAAGCCGAAGCCAGGAGGCGGCATACTACAGGATGCCTATGTGCCGGCAAGATTTACTGTAAAGTCAGGGGAGCACGTAGATGTAACTGTGACCAATTTCAGTACCGACCAGCATTCTTTTACATCTTCATCACTACATCTGAACGTAATGATCCGCCCCGGATCGCACATACGACCACGTGCTACTACCTTTCAGTTCACCGCTCCAAAACCAGGTATATATTACTGGCACTGTATCATGCCTTGTGGCTGGGGTATGCACCATCTGGGTTACATGATGGGCGAGGTAGTGGTGGTATCTTGATCTGTTGCATATGTTGTTGCATATGTTTTAGTCAGACACCTTGATGCTACCTGCCTACTACTCTTGCTACTCTGGCTGGACTCCAAAGCACAAAATCCTGTCTTGATAATATCACTCCAGGGAATTGTTAAGGTCCAGTGTCTGCTGTCAGCGTGGAGTAATCGTGAGTAGTACGGTTTTTGGCACGAATGAGACGATTGACTGCAGCCAGATATGCTCGAGCAGATGCCTCCACTACGTCGGTGGATACGCCTTTGCCGGAAACCTTGATATTGTCGGATTTCAGTTGTATAACCACGTCCCCGAGGGCATCAATTCCTCCGGTAACCGAAGAGACGTTGAACCCAGCCAACTCAGCGCCAGTAGATGTCGCTGCCTCTATTGCTTTACAGGCAGCATCTATCATCCCGTTACCCTCCGATGTTGCTTCCTGGTTACTCCCTGATCTGCTGAGTACCACCTTTGCGCGGGCAGCCCCCTCGGTACCTCCTGATACTTCCAGGCTTTCAAGAACGTATCCTTCTTCCACATCCATGCCAATCTCTTCAGCGATAATTGCTTCAAGGTCAGCCTCAGTGATCTCTACCTTACGATCCGCCAAATCCTTGAATCTTCTGAACGCCTGATTGATAACATCTCCATGAGCATGTATTCCCATTTTTTCAAGAGAGTCTATAAAGGCATGGCGACCGGAATGCTTGCCAAGCACTATCTGGCTACCCTGCTGCCCTACTGTAGCGGCATCAATAATCTCGTATGTGCGCCTATCCGACAGTACTCCATGCTGGTGGATCCCTGCTTCATGTGCAAATGCATTTCTGCCAACTATTGCCTTGTTGTACTGTACCGGATAGCCGGTCAGTCTTGAAACGAGTCGTGAAGTCCTGGCCAACTCCTCTGTATTTATACCCGTACTGACAGTGGGAAATTGGTCACTTCTGATGTTCACGGCCATAACTACCTCTTCAAGTGCTGCATTACCTGCACGCTCCCCTATGCCGTTTATACAAACCTCCACCTGCCGAGCACCGGATTGCACCCCTGCAAGTGAATTGGCTGTGGCCAGACCAAGATCATTGTGGCAGTGAGTCGATATTATATAGTCACCTGGGATCTCTCTACGAATACGACTGATCAACTGCCCAAAATCCCACGGAATACCGTATCCGACGGTATCAGGTATGTTCAGAGTTGTAGCACCCTGCAGAACCGCCTCATTCAGCACCTCGAAGAGAAAGTCCACAGATGTCCTGGTAGCATCCTGCGGGCTGAACTCTACGTCTTCAAGGTGCTCCTTTGCCCTAGCTACTCCGGTATGCACCTCTCTTAGGACTTGTTCGGGACTCATCTTCAACATGTATTCCATATGCTCTGGGCTTGTCGAGATAAAGACATGTATCCTGGACTTGTCGGCATCCCTCAATGCTTCGTAGCAGCGATCTACGTCTGACACATGAGTGCGCGACAGACCGCATATTGCCGGTCCATGAATGGATCGGGCAATTGCCTGAACGGAATCAAAGTCGCCCTGACTGGATACAGGAAAGCCTGCTTCTATATAATCAACCCCCAGTCGGGCAAGTTGTTCAGCTATTTCCAGCTTCTCTTGCGGGTCAAGCGATATCCCCGGAGCCTGCTCTCCATCGCGAAGCGTGGTATCAAATATTACCAGATGATCTTGTAGATCAGCGTTGTTATTATCCTTGTGTGATCTCTTAGCCGATTCCGATACATCTACGGATACCTGCCCATCGCTACCATCATAACTGCTATTTACCATAGTAATTGTCTCCTTTACAACTCTCTCGTTTCACCTATCCAACCATTAAAAAACCCCTGGCCATCAGGCTCAGGGGTGAGGCGAGCGCGATATACCGCTCGCCTTCAGGTCAGCAGTAAGGTTCCAGCTAGGCTCTTAATTGTTAACATGCAACTTATTATACTATGCCGTGTACATAATTGCAACAGTATGCAGTTCACTTAGAGGCGAGTGATAGACAGCTTGAATCGGGAAGCTTGTATATCCAGGCGAGAGTCGCAAGACGGAGAAGGAGAGGAGCTATATAGCATATGGGAATAGGATATATGGGAATAGGACATGTGATAAGTAGGGCATAAGGTCAATTGGGGATGTTGGAAGAGTTTAGAAAAAAGCGTATGCTTTCCGGATGACCAAACGCGCCCTGCAAGCCTCTGGCTTTAGCCATGGGGAGGATGTCAGGTATACTGGATGGAAAAAGGAGGATACCAAATGAAATTATTACTTAAATTGACTACAGCTGCAGCAGCCGGACTTGGTGCATTCATCCTGTCGCGAAAGGTTATTGAACTGATATCCGGTCAACCGGGCGAGATAAGATCAGGTAGTTACGATACATGGCCTCCGGTACCACCAGCCTCTGCCAAAAGAAATTAGTGACCCATCTCGTGAGTAAAGAGCTGTAAACTAGGCATTCACGCTAGTCTCGGCACGCCCTATAACTTTACCGACCTCCAGGGTGATGTTTTGAATTTCGCTGTGGAGCGAATTAGATACGCTGTCTATCCTGTCATTGACCCTGTCGACCTTGGCATCTACCCTGTCGACCTTGGCATCGACTTTCTTGATGTCATCCTTGACTTCCTTGATCTCATCTTTGAGCTCATCCCTTACTCTGTCGATCTTGGCATCTACCCTGTCAACCTTGGCATCTACCCTGTCAACCTTGGCATCGACTTTCTTGATCTCATCTTTGAGTTCATCCCTTACGCTGTCGATGTCGGTCTTCAACTCTCCCTTGAGAGAAGTTACAGCACC
>JAJZWK010000107.1 GCA_021846725.1 Actinomycetes bacterium
ATCACGAGATACACTTAGAGCGATAGAAGAGAGTGGTTTTGAGGTGACTTCATTACACAGATTCCGTTTCCAGCCCTGCCTTATGTGCGCTCCTGTATCTCCCCATATCATAGGAGTGGCGCTTAAGCTTATTTAACATCGCGGTACGCGGGGAACGATAAGCGGCACACTAGATGTAAATGTCCCCAGTGAAACAGTCATGGTTCCAACTTGGATATTGGGGTGTAGGGTGTTGCAAGCGTAGGATTGTCTATCGAACCGTATGGTTACCCTCGGTTCCGCTCCAGGCCATTCCAGCAGGTCAATATGGCCTGACATGACGATGTCGTAGTATGCCTTGTGTGCATTGTTATGTGTTGCCAGCCACGATGGTCGTATATTGCCAATGACGTCACCGGTCAGGTCGGTGGTGTTCATATGCAACTGGGATGCCATGGAGTTTATAAGTGCCAGTGCGATATTTTGGGCACTACCCAACGGATCCATACCTCCCTGACCTGTAACAGTAGCGACCAGAGTGATTTCAGTTCCTCCTATAGAGCGTATAGCAGCTAGTACCACGCAGCCTTCCGACTGGTAGGTAAACCCTGACTTGACTCCGATCACTCCGTCCTGCCCGATAGCGCTGACATAGTTGTAGAGAGTCCCGGCATCCGGGAGGTTTATAGACGGGTGGTCGACAATGTGTGCAAATGCTGGTATCGACATTGCAGCCATGGTAAGTTTGGTCAAGTCGGTTGCTGTACTTACCGAGCCAGGCGAAAAACCCGCAGGGCCTACATATCTGGTGGAGCTCAATCCCAATAGATGGGCCATATTGTTCATTTTTGCGACGAATGCCGATACGCTACCGCTATCCCAGCGGGCAAGCACATATGCGAGATTGCACGCTGAGTGGATCATGAGCCCCTCCAGAGCCTGCTTTTCGGTCAGTATTTCACCGTGAACGATTGGGACGATAGTTTCATCATTCAGTTCGTCGTTGTATGTGGTCTCTATATCTGCTCCGTCAATGCGTATTGTTGGGCCATCTTCACCGGGAGCGAGCGGGTGGTCGTTCAGTATGACGTATGCGGTCATTATTTTTGTCAAGCTTGCTATAGGTACAGGCGGGCTGGCGAGTTGGTTGCTGTCTATGAAGTTCAACCTTTCTGCGCCAACAGCAGCTTCTCCGCCAGTAGGCCATACAAGACCTGGTATACCGGTCATTAGCTGTATAGGACTTACATGTGTGGTCGGATTACTGGATGGTGCAGAGGTGAGGCTGACCTCTTTGGTGTTGTCATCCTCGACACTGCTTTCCTTGGCATTGCTTTCCTTGGCATTGCTTTCTTTTGCATTGTTGCCGATACCATTGTTATGTGGGTGGTTCATCCATATGTAGCTAAGTGTGTGTACATTGATCTGTGAGCGCAGTGCTCTGATCAATTCATTGGAGGGAACAACATGTAGTTGTACGGATTTTGATGATGGAGGTGCAGAACTTCCAGCGGAGAGCAAAGCGGATATCCCCAATATTGCGATGCTGAGTATAGTGGCTATGACCAAACGCTTTTTCATCTTACTATCGGTGTATATGATAGCTTAACGATTATATGGGATGGTCGAAAACGATAATATTGCTCAGTGTAAGGCGTTCGGCAGTTGAAGTGCTCCTTGTCGATACGGCGAGAAGCAATGTACCAAGAAACTGGTGAGATGAGGTGGAACTGGTGAGATGAGGAGTGGCAAGAGCACAAAAATGCACGATGAAATGAAATATATAAGAGACGAGAGGTATGAGTGAGAGATGAAAGATAGTGGAGTGATATGAGAGCGAGAGTACCTGCATCATCAGCCAACTTAGGGCCAGGATTCGATGTGCTTGCGTTAGCACTAGGACTGTATATAGAGGTAGCGATAGAACCTGCGGAGAGATTGATAGTTCGCAGTACTGGGGAGGGCGCAGAGCTTGCCAGTGATGCCAATCATCTTGCAGCAATGGTGGCTATCGAAGTTGTAGGACATGATCGGCTGGCAATTTCGGTTCGATCCTCCATTCCAGTAGCCAGGGGGCTGGGATCATCTGCTGCTTTGGCGGTAGCAGCAGCAGCAGCGGCAGGGTCGCCTGACCCTTTATCTGTTGGTGTGGGCATAGACGGACATCCTGAAAATGCTGCCGCGTCGTATTACGGTGGTCTTGTGTCGGCAACTGTTATAAGGAACAGGGTACAGGTAGTCAAGTTTCCACTTGATGAGAGACTTGCGTTTGTTGCGTTAGTACCTGATCAGTCCCTTTCTACCAAAAAAGCCAGATCGGTTCTTCCGGAGATGGTTCATCGTTCCGATGTCGCTTTTAACATGGGCAGGATGGCCATGCTGCTTGCTGGACTTGGCGACGCGGCAAAATTGACCAAAGATGCATGTGCAGATAGGCTGCACCAAGATTATCGCAGTACATTATTTCCGCAAGCACCTGAGATCATGACTGCCCTACTCGAGAGTGGCGCCTTGGCTTCTTGTTGGTCGGGTGCAGGTCCCACGTTGCTCGCTATATGTAGCTCGTCCGATGCTGCAAGGGTAGTGTCAGCTGGGAGTGACATTCTGAAGAGCGTGGGGGTGAAGGGGCGCGTGTTTCAGCTGAAGCCAGATTTGCAGGGACTGTTGATAGATGACCAGATACCTGACTGGTAATTGTTGCGTACTGGAAATTCGTAGGTGCGTTCACTTGTGTCTTGTGCTTGATAGTGCAGTGTGCTTGATAGTGCAGTGTGCTTGACCGTGTAGTGCATCTGATAGTACAGTGTTTGCCTGTCTTGGTCGGATTCAGCGTAGCATCTCGTACATAGCAACGGAATCTTGTCGGCCAGTTCGTATTTACGGTTTGATCATTTTATGGTATCCATGGTAAACTTACGCGTATACAGGCATACGGATAGTTGGGTTCGACTAGGTCTTTGAATGTCAAACGAATAAAATGAATGAGTTGCATCTTAAGGGTAACAGAAACCCTGAGGTGCCACAAGAAAGGAGTACCGAGATATGATTACTCGTGATAAGTTGTATATTGGCGGGGCATGGGTGAATCCCTCCGACTCGTCGACCATGGATGTCATCAATTCTACGACCGAGGAGGTAATGGGAAGTATCCCTATGGGGAATGCGGCAGATGTAGATAGAGCCGTATCTGCCGCTACGGAAGCATTCAAAGAATGGTCGAACACCTCACGGGATGAAAGGGCCAAATTCCTGTCCATGATACAAGAGAGACTCTCTGCACGCATTGACGAGATGGCCTCTTTGATCTCTGGTGAAGTAGGGACTCCACTGCCAATTTCCAATTTGGTGCAGGTTGGTTTACCAGTGATGAGTTTTTCTTCGATGGCTCAGCTTTTGTCTGAGTTCAGTTTCGAGGAGGAGATTTCCAACTCACTTGTAGTGCGTGAACCTATGGGAGTTACAGGATCAATTACTCCATGGAACTACCCATTACATCAGATAGCCGCAAAGGTAGCTCCTGCGCTGGCGGCAGGATGTACGGTGATACTCAAGCCTTCCGATGTTGCTCCCCTTAATGCTTTTCTACTTGCAGATATTATTGACGAGATCGGTTTGCCTCCAGGAGTGTTCAACCTGGTAAGTGGTCCCGGCACGATAGTCGGTGAGGCTATCGCGTCACATAAGGGTATAGATATGGTATCGTTTACAGGCTCTACGCGAGCAGGTAAGAGGGTAATGCAGTTGGGTGCTGAGAATGTAAAAAAGGTGACGCTTGAGCTTGGTGGTAAGTCGGCATGTGTCATATTACCGGGTGCAGATTTGAGTGCAGCTGTTGCAGGTGGGGTGTCGATGTGTTTTTTGAACTCTGGTCAGACATGTTCTGCACTTACCAGAATGGTCGTTCCGCGAAGCATGCTCGGAGAGATCGAGGAATTGGTAGTTGCAGAGACTGCCAATTATAAGGTAGGTGACCCGATGGACTTTACTACCCGTATAGGTCCATTGGTCTCAGCTGTCCAGCGCGATAGGGTACGTGGATATATCCAAAAAGGTATTGATGAGGGTG
>JAJZWK010000017.1 GCA_021846725.1 Actinomycetes bacterium
AGCTGTAACCGGTAACTACGTCCAAGATGAGAAGGCCGCCAGGGGCGTCATCTGGCTGGCGATAACTATTTGCAGGACAGGCCACTGTAATCCCATAATCCAAGCCTGTCCAATGCATTGCGCAGAGTACGTACCTGATCTATGCTGTGATCGGCAGAGAGCGATACTCTCAGTCGAGAGGTTCCAACGGGTACGGTAGGTGGCCTGATTGCAGGAACCCACATACCCATTGCAAGCAATTCAGATGATGCCCTTACTGCATCCTCCTCTGGCCCTATGATTATAGGGATTATCTGGGTGTCTCCTCCCAACTCGTTTACGTTACGGGCAAGAGCACTCCGCAACCTATCCCCCTCAGAGGATCTGTATACTCTGATAGCTGCTAGAGCTGCAGAAGCTACTACCGGTGAAAGTGCGGTAGAAAATATATATGAACGTGCAACATTCTCCAAAAGCTGGATGAATAATGAAGGTCCTGCCACTACCCCGCCCTGGGCACCTAGAGTCTTGGAGAGGGTACCTACGCGCAAGACAGCTACCCCCTCCAAAAGGCTCCCTGGATCAGGCCCTATGACATAATGTGCCTCATCTAACACGAGCAAAGCATCATAGCGTCTGCACAGAGCGGCGAGTTCAGCCACTGGCGCAGTATCGCCATCCATGGAAAACACGAGGTCGCTGACTATCATGGACATTCCATGCCAGCCAGACAGAATTGAATCCAAATGCTCCATGTCTAAATGACGATACACTGCTACACGAGCACGTGACAGCCTGCAGCCATCAATAATAGATGCATGGTTCAGTTCATCGGAGCAAATCAACACATCATCTTCACCAAGTGATCCCAGAACTCCAATATTGGCTTGATATCCGGTAGGGAATAGAACCGATCTTTCGGTACCCTTCCATGAAGCTATCTCCTCCTCCAACTCTTTATGCACTGGCCGACTACCAGTAACCAATCGTGACGCTCCGGCACCTACGCCCATACGTTCAGCCGCTTCGCTTGCAGCAGATACTACCGCCGGGTGATGACTCAGACCCAGATAATCATTTGAGGCAAATGCACATACAGGCTGGGTACAGCCCTCCAGACTACCTACCTGCCCCACCGGCTCGAAAACCCTAGGTGCCCGCCTACGACCCAAATCAACGATCTTGGCGATCCTCTGCTCCGCTCTCTGTGACCAAATCTCGTTCACCTAATACCTACCAAACTGTTCCTCAAAATCCTGCCATTAATATTATCGCTGCACATACCCATATGACACATAAGCCCCCACTCCCTCCTGACAACCTGTCTCGTAAATAGAGTGGCGTTACACGGTCACTTGGATCAAGGACAACAGCCGGTGGACACCCAAAGACGAGGAAAGACGTAGTAATACCAGGACAGTCATCGTATGGCTAACGGGACCCCTAACTATTTGCGAAATGGACAGCCAACTCGTCCAACGACTCTTTCAACATCGAGTGACGGACTCGTGGGATAAGCGATTCTCCAAATGGACAGCCAACTCGTCCAACGACTCTTTCAACGCCTTTACTACACGTAAAAGCTCATCCTCTGTGGTCGTAAGGGGCAATACCAATACTACGACATCACCTAGAGGACGCAGCAATACGCCCCTCTGAACTGCTTGGGCACATACCTTACGCCCCCATTTCAAACCCTCTTTAGGCGGATTCAGTTCTACTCCTGCCATAAGCCCCCTGCATCTTACTCCTTTCACCAATTCATGGCCACTGACGTACTCATTAAGCAACATAACAAGCTGATCGCTTCTAGCTCGTACATTGTCGAGGACGTTCCACTTAGATATCAACTCAAGATGTTTCAGGGCAACTGCAGCACACAGTGCATTACCACCATAGGAATGGCCATGATAAAATGTCCGAGAACCGAGATCCTCACCAAGAAATTCCCTAAACACGCTCTCTGAGACAACGGTAGCAGACATAGGAAGGTATCCACCGGTAAGCCCCTTGCCTATGCACATTATGTCTGGTCGTATACCACAGAGATCAGATGCAAACATTGCCCCCGTACGCCCAAACCCTGTAGCCACTTCATCAGCAACAAACAGCACATTCGTATCTCTACATGCCTCCCTAAAAATCGATATATGCTCTGGGTCCGCCATCCACATACCCGATGCACCTTGTACAAGTGGTTCTACTACCGTACAGCAAAGTTGATCACCCTGTGAATGCAACACAGATAGAGCTTTGTCGAGCCAATCCTGATCATCATAACCTGGTGACCTGACAGTGCCAAACTTGAGACGATCGAAAATCTGGGTCTCAAACCCCGAGTCTCCAAGTGACATGGAACCTACAGTGTCACCATGATAAGCATTACCCAGCACCAGAAAGCGGTCCCTACCTGACTGCCCAGAATTAATGAAATACTGGTAGGCGATCTTCAGTGCCTGTTCCACTGCACATGCCCCATCAGAGGCAAAGAGAAAGTGGGGCTGTTCTACCGGAACTACTTCCGAAAGAGCTTCTGCCAATTTAATCACCTCGGTATTGCCATTGCCGAGCATGGTCGTATGAGCTACTCTTGCCAGCTGATCTATGATAGCTTCATCAAGTTCTCTCACGCGGTGACCCAATGTATTCACCCAGAGTGATGATATTGCATCAAAATATCGTTTCCCATTCACATCTATTATTTCCCTACCCTCAGCTCTATCCGCTATGACAGGTGAGTTATCTGGATAAGTTGCCATCTGCGTAAAACCATGCCATACGACCGCCGAATCACGCTTCACCCATTCATCCAACAGACTTGAATCAGTAGAACACAAAGCATCAGACGATCCGACAGCAGATGCCATGTTGTGACAGGTCTGATTATCCAACGCTTGGTCACCAGATGCAAAACCCGTAGAGTTATTTGGGATGGCAGCAGATGAAGTCTTCACTGGTCCGGCAGCCATTGACTCATGGATTGCTTCAAATCCATCCACTCTTCAGCTGTAACAGCATACCGGACATGATCCTCCCAGACTCCATTTATCTCCAAAAATCGTACAGCTGTCCCTTCGTTCCTCAGCATAAGCTTTTCCGCTACCCTCCTGCTGGACAGGTTGCGCGGAACTATGGCAATCTCTACCCTGTGCAAGCCAAGTACTTCAAATGCAAACTGAATAGCCACACAAGCGGCTTCAGGTATGAGACCCTGACCAGCAAACTTCTGATCTATCCAGTAGCCAACGTATCCACTCTGAAATGGCCACCTCTGGATAGATGCAATAGTTACCTCACCTATAAAGGTATCTTCCAGAAATACGCCAAATGCATAACCTGTACCCTGTTGGTTCTCTCTCTGTACTGTAGACAAGCGCGCACGATAACTCTGCCAATCATCTGCCGGAATCATAGCCCTGGCAGGCCTTGGCTCCCATGGTACCAACCAATCCCTACAGCGAATACGAACCTCTCGCCAGGCGTCATAATCACTGTCTACGAGCTGACGGAGTAACACTCTTCTCCCTCTGAGGTACAACCGGTTATCCGCCGGTACATTGGATCCAGCTAATTCCATAACTCATACCGCTGTTGTAATAATGCATGTCTGCTATTTCCACCCATATAAAGATCATCGCCCATAATTATAGGGAAATGCAAGACAAACATACCTCCAGTAAGATAATCTGCAGATGTGAGCAATAAAAAGTTATCAGAATTGATACATCACGCCGGTAGTCATCTGCTGGCCAGCACTATATACCGCAAGATAGTTGTAGACCAGTTTCATTGGCTATACTACAACTCTCCAGAAACATGGCTGACTACCAGTTGGATGGGTGTCCCTACACAAAAGTGCCCGCTTGATATGTGGATATACCAGGAGATAATTTTCAAGACAAAACCGGATCTGCTCGTCGAAACTGGAACAGCTTACGGCGGAAGTGCGCTCTTCTTTGCCACTTTCATGGATACAATCGGACATGGGCATGTAGTCACCGTAGATGTGTTGGATGTTCCTGGTCGGCCACAGCATCCAAGAATCACATACCTGATCGGCTCATCCACCTCCGAAGAGAGTGTGGCAACCATTCGTCAAATGGCTGAAAACGCTGATAGCATCATGGTAATACTGGATTCTGACCACTCAAGGGATCATGTAGCAAAAGAATTACTCCTCTACTGTGATCTGGTGACTCCCGGCAATTATCTTGTAGTAGAGGATTCAAATGTAAACGGCCACCCGGTGAACAGGACTCATGGACCCGGTCCTATGGAGGCGTTGGAGGAATTCCTCGCCACCAACAGTGACTTCTCCATCGACAGTTACCAAGAGCGTTATATGATGACCTTCAATCCGAAAGGATACCTAAAGCGTGCAGAATAAGCCACTCGATCAACCAGAGATGTCCCCAGCGCAAAGCAACTCCCCAAAGAGCATACGCGTACAAATCGTCCTGTACGATACAAATCTCTCCACGCTGCATAGCTGTATAGAAAGCATATCTGTCGCTCTGCACAATGCAGCAATAAAAAATATAATCTGCAACCCATCTATCGTAATCGGTGACTGTTCTGCAGGTACGTTATTCTCCGATGACACATTGGAGCAGTTCAAGAACTACACTTCCTCAATGGAAGTACGGCTGGATGATTATATACACTTCGGCAAGAACCTGGGATTCGGTGGTGGTCACAACAAGCTAGTCTTGAAAGCAGAAGAAGACCTGTGCCTTATACTGAATCCAGATACCTATTCCAGTCCGCAGCTAATTACCGAAATGGTGCCGGTCTTTGATGACCCTACTATCGGTATAGTGGATGCCAAGCAACTACCATTGGAGCACCCAAAATCCTATGACCCCGTAACGATGGAGACCAGCTGGGCATTGGGCGCATGCCTGATGATCAGGACATCCATCATGCATGAGTTGGGAGGATTCGATGATAAATCCTTCTTCTTGTACTGCGAAGATGTAGATCTGTCATGGCGTACCAAGTTGCTTGGCTGGAGAGTAGTCCACTGGCCACATGCAAAGATATTCCACGACAAATATCTTGATGAAGATGGAGTATTCATACCAGCGGCCAGCGAACCAGAGTATTCAGCAGAGTCAAGCTTGCTACTGGCTTACAAGTATTCCAGAGATGATATCGTCGACAAAATGATAGATGCGTTTTTACATTCTCCGGCACGTTTTCATCAAAAAGCCGTAGATGCCTTCCATCGGCGCCAACGTGATGGCACGCTTCCAGCTCGCTTGGATGCAGAGCATCGAGTAGGACAATTTATAGGATTCGATTTTGCTGAGCACCGTTTTTCCTATGCAGACTGACGGATACAAATATCAATTTCAATATACTGAGGATTCTCTCTACGCACAGGTAATGCGACTGGCCGAGAAATATCTCCCTGTACCCAGTTCTGATGATGAACTCATAATAGATATAGGATGCGGATGGGGTGCTGTAGCGGAACAGTGCAGACAACTTGGATTTACTTATCTGGGATGTGATCTCATCCCAGAAGGGTTAGACAACCTCAAGCAACGTGGATTTGAAAGCATGATTGTAGATATATCTGATATAGATGCTTTTATCAGCGCTCTCAAACAGCAGATCGGTAGCCGTCAAGTAGCAGCCTTTCTTATGCTGGACGTCTTGGAGCACTTGGTAAATGGGGACAAGCTGGTAGCTGCTTTGTCAGACCTAGCGAAAGAATATGGTGATGCACGCATTATCATGAGTGTACCAAACATAGCACACTACGAACTAGCCGCCAAACTCCTTATGGGCAGGTTTGACATCACACCTACCGGATTACTGGACCAGACGCACGTAGTCTTCTATACCAGTGAACGATTGACCGCCACTATGAGTGCAGCAGGTTGGAGGGAAATAGCCAAGGATGATTACATAATGTACGAATCCGATCAACGTTTCCCCGCTTTGGCGCCCACTCTCGCTCCAAATACCCCTCTAAGAAAATTTTTGGTAAACATACGAGATACCGCCGACGACTATGCATTCGTAAACCAATTCGTCAGAATTTATGCCCCTGACGATAGTGGCAATACAATCAAAGGAACAATCGACAACAAGCCAGTAATCGACAAGAAATACTTTGCAAACCAGACATTCGCATCCGTGCTGGTACGTACTACCGGATCACGCATAGGTACTCTGCACGACACTCTACTCTCACTGGCGGCTCAAACTGACCAAGATTTCGAGGTATTGCTTTTATGCCACAATGTCCCCTCAAATACCTTTGACGTGATATGCGAGTTGATAAACTCCTTCCCGACAAGTTTCTCTTCTCGCATCAATATAGTACAGGTTTCCGGTGGTGGACGTAGCAGACCATTAAATGTCGGCACCAGGCTGGCAAAGGGCAAATACACAATCATCCTTGATGATGACGACCTGGCGTTTGGGTGCTGGATAGAGGAGTTTCACAAGCTCGCTGATCATTGGCCGGGGCAAGTCCTCCGTCTCGGTGTAGCTGTGCAACACCTGGAGGACCAGCCCGGCCCGGGAGAATACCCATCATACCACACAATCAGTAGGCCATATTGTCCTTATCCAAAAAAATTCGATCTTCTGTCTCATCTGCACGAGAACCGAACTCCGCCATGTGCTCTAGCATATCCAACTTCTCTCTTCCAGTATCTCGGAATAGAGTTTGGTGAAGATTTACCCGTCCTCGAAGACTGGGACGTATTGGTTCGTGCAACTCAACTCTGTGGGGTAGCAAATACTACAAAGGTGTGTTCTCTGTATCGCCAATGGAAAAGTGGCGACCAATCTACCGCTGTACACTCACCTGTAGAGTGGATGGATACGCGAAAAAAAATATTGTCCACTATAGAGTCACTACCAATCCTCCTGCCTCCCAAATACATAAACAACATACGCAAGATAAACGACTTGGAACAAGTAGTTAAATCTCTTCACGCAGAGAGATCACGACTCATGGCCAGTCTGTCCAGGATACAGATGAATGACGATGGTGGGACTTCATCGGCAGATCCTCATACTGCTGCTCTCATCGCCTCTGCAGCTGCCAATCTCGATGCCAGGCAAAAAGAGCGCGAACAGTTGGAAAACTCTCCTGGCAATACGCCTCAACACATTGGCTATGAATCGTGGCTCGAGGTTGCAAGTGTATTTGCTGCTGAGTTGATCCAAATAAAATCCTCCAAAGGATGGAAACTGACAGAGCCACTACGTGCTGCAGGAAGGTGGGTAAGACGATTGACCGGTAATTTGCCTCGTGAATGACCTTAATTGTTACCGTCCAGATAGCACCTCCTCTTATCGTACTATGTAATTCTTCGTCTCCCTAGACTCACTGGACAGATGAATAACGTAGAGAATTCATCTGTTGATGCGCTATCCAAGATGTCATAGCCTCCGTGAACTCACTGGAAAGACAAGCAATGTACAGTATCACTCTATTACGAGACATGCTACCAACAAGCGTTACCACTGCCCTCGTTGTCCGGATCCAAGTACAGTATCACTCTATTTACAAGACATGCTACCGACAAGCCCATCCAAGATATCGCTCTCTGAGATCAAGCACCACGACGTTCCAAATACCGACATCGCCTCATCAAGAATGATAACTCCACCTGCAATAATATCTTCACGCCCTTTGCTCATTCCTGGATGCTGGAGCCTGGCAGCAGCAGTCTCGCCAGAAAGTTTGTCAGCCCATTCCCCGATCACGCTACGCTGTATTGCTAGATGATGGATCTTCTCACGATCATATGTATCAAGCTGAATAGCGAGTGACCCAATGGTGGATACAGTGCCAGCAAGACCTATCAAGCACTCTCCATACCTGCTGTAGCCAATTGCTGTACGAGCAGAAGCCAGTGCCTCGTTGGCAACTTGCCGCGCCATTTTTATCTCGGCTCGAGTCGGTGGATCGTTATGCAGACATCTTTCGGTCAATCTCACACATCCTATATCCAGCGACACAACACGAGCTAAATCAGGGTAGGCAGGATTGCCGAAAATTATCTCAGTGGAACCTCCTCCGATATCGATAACCAACAACCCTTCCTTATCGGCACCGCCTGGACTAGCACCATATAAGCTATCACTTCTCGAATTGCTGCCAACTGGACTGGCGCAACCACCAGACTGATTGCCACTATGCCCTTTACCGGCACGGGCATATCCATACTCTGCTCCTTCCGACATGTCCAGTGAAAAGTGACATGGACTGGATTGTGGCAAGTGATGCAGATCTGAAATGGCACCAATAAAAGATAATTTACCCTCCTCGTTGCCGGATAAAAGCTCAGGATATACTCCCAATATATCCCTCACCTCATTGAATAGCCGGTCTCTGTTCGATGCATCACGAGCAGCCGATGTAGCCACTGCACGGCACTTGGATACTCCTCTGGAATCCATAATACCTTTATACGAACGCAATACCGTTAGCGTTCGATCTATAGCCTCTTCCGCTAACTCACCAGTAGCATCCACTCCCTCACCCAAACGAGTAATTGTCATGAAACGATCAAACACCTCTCCGGTAGAGGTATCTGCGACCAGCAACCTGGTCGAGTTTGTACCTATATCTATCGATGCGACTATATCGTTGCTACCAGCCTTGCCGCTACCAGCCTTCATAATTCACGAACTCATCTCTCGATATACCAACATTTTCTGCGACCATGATACCAACAGGATCATCCCATCCCACCAAGTACCAGGCCAAATGAGCATGCAGACACTTAATACCCCGATTGGTTCCTCCGACCCCCCCATGAGGTCTTACACCACTGTAGTCCAATGGCAAGAGACTATCTCTGGCATTTGCATATGCCCGATGAGAAGCAGCCAATTCGTCCGGATCTACTATACTTCTCATGAGTCTAATGGCACCCTCGGATTCCAGTCGCGACACACTACGAACCAGCTCTCGATCTACCAGCCAGTAGAGCGTAGGCATGGGCGTACCATCGTAGAAAAGAGGGTAATTTTGCAACACAGCTGCACGACCACCAGCGCGATACCGCAGTACCACCTTAGCATCACCCTGCGGCTTCCTACCGAGCAATTCGATAATTTCCTGCACAGTGTCCCTCTCAAGAGAAGCTTCGTCAACGACAGAACCAGCGATGAAAACCACTCCTTTTTTTCAGCGCCAGAACTCTAGAGAGCTTATCAGTCTATGTAAAAAACTTTGATGCGAGGTCGGTCGGTTTCCTGCAGCACTACCTCTGGAAACAACTTCAGTACCATATCCATGATTGCCGGAAGTAGCGTTTGACGAAGCAGAAACTCCCTGCAGGGAACTAACGACTTTAGATGTAGACGGTGAGGTAGATTTCAGTGCAGACACCCTGCTGCTCGACCACTGTATGGGAGCTGCACCGGGCAGCCCAAGCAAAGAATTGGACAGGGCAGATCCCGGCAATACGGGTGGAGTTGAAAGCGGTACCGGGTGAATTGGCTGCCCATATGGGGACCCTGATACTACGGGTGCTCTGTTTACAGCTGACGAAGTCGGATTCAATCCAAACTGAGAGACGGCAAGCTCTTTGACTACATTTGGGTTTTCCAATTGAGCTGCCTCTTCCTTAAGTACCTTGTTTGCAACACCTATCTTGGCAATACGCGATGACAACGAAGCTATGACAGCATGCTGTCTATTAAGTGCTCTATAGGGGAAACTGGTCACTATGACTGCTATACCAAGGCCAATCAGCATTATGAATGCAATCCTTACCCTTCTCCTTGATTTGGTAAGATCTCTGGACATCATACCCAACCTGCATAGTCGGTCAAACGGGACTCCGAAAAAGGTACTCCAAGGCAATTACCCTGTAACCTACAGATATACAATGTCCGCATTGTTGCTACCCAATACCCTTCAACGTACCGCCAAACCTGGCTTGTGAACCCAGACTCTCTTCTATCCTGAGAAGTTCGTTATATTTGGCTACTCTCTCGCTACGAGCAGGAGCACCTGTCTTCACCTGCCCGCAATTGGTGGCAACTGCCAGATGAGCAAGGCTCACGTCCTCCGTCTCACCGGATCTGTGCGATACTACACAAGAGTATCCTGACTGGAATGCATCCCTCATGGTATCAAGCGTCTCTGTCAAGGTACCTATCTGATTCAGCTTTATCAGTATGGAATTGGCTACATGGCGTCTAATCCCCTCTGCCAGCAACTTCCGGTTGGTGACAAAAACGTCATCTCCCACTATCTGTACCCTCCGTCCAAGATGCTGAGTCACCATCTCCCAGCCTTCCCAATCATCTTCAGCCATAGGATCCTCCAAAGAGACAAGCGGAAAGCTATCACACAGAGATTCATAATATACGATCATCTCTTCACGGCTTCTGTCTACCTTCTCGCCAGTAAAATGGTAAGTATTATCGTGATACATGCCACTGGGAGCAGCATCTAGTCCTAATACGATATCTTTGCCAGGAGCAAATCCAGCCTTGTTGATTGCCTCCACCATCAGTGACAGACACTCCTCGCTAGTAGATACATTGGGTGCAAAGCCTCCTTCATCTCCAACGGCAGTCCTCATCCCCCTCTCTTTCAACACAGCTTTTAGAACATGATACACCTCGGCACCCCACCTGAGTGCCTCACCAAATGATGACGCTCCAGCTGGTATAAGCATGAACTCCTGCAAATCAAGGAGGTTGTCAGCATGAGCGCCACCGTTCAAGACGTTCAACTGTGGAATCGGAAGCGTATGTGCATTAGCGCCACCGATATAACGATAAAAATCAAGACCACACTCCTCTGCCGATGCTTTGGCTACCGCAAGCGACACTGCAACTATCGCATTTGCACCAAGTCGCGCCTTTGAGGGAGTGGCATCCAAATCTATCATGGCATAATCCACAGCACGTTGGTCCATAGACTCCATGCCGGTGAGGACATCAGATATCTGTTCATTGACGTTTACCAGGGCCTTGAGCACGCCCTTGCCTCCAAAGCGTGCGGTGCCATCACGCAACTCTACAGCCTCATGCACACCGGTAGATGCCCCTGAGGGTGCTGCTGCCCTACCAGAGGCTCCTGATTCCAGTATCACCTCTACTTCTACTGTAGGATTTCCCCTTGAATCCAGTATCTCCCTTGCATGAATATGTTGTATAGAGCTCATATCTATAAGATTCTAGACCTACCAGGTACTCAGGTGGTAGATCGTACCAAATATTTACTCACCGTTCCTCATATATCTTACGTCTTATACGTAGATAGAGAGTTCGCTCACTTGTCAGTTCTTGGAATAGCGAGAAGAGGGTACCTTCGGTGGCGTAATCCCGCCTTTGGCGCTCCACGAACCATACATTGGATTTACCGATACATTGGCTGCTTTCAAGACGGGAGGGAGCTTGGTGGAAAGTATCTGAGAATGATTGGATATCAACTGCAATCTTATGGATGATTCGACCTGGTTAAATGGAGTCTCACTACGAGACGCTACCTGCAAGATCACCCATACCGGAGCCGCTCCAGGACTGGCCTGCTGTAAAGGCTGCGTAACACCACCTGATGGCAATGGACTTATCGCACTGGATATCTGCGGTGGTATATTACTGGTTGATATACACCCAATCGAACCTCCGCTTGCAGCTACAGACGGGTTGGGAGCATACTTTGAGGCGAGCGAGCTGAAGCTTGCACCTTTTGCGATCTGTTGACTGATGGCAGTGGCTTGAGCTTGGCTAGGTACTTCTATGGCGTTCAAACAGACAACCGCAAAGTCCTGAGGATTCTTATTGTAAAAACTTTTTGCCTCAGCAGTAGATGCATTGAAATGTCCTGCCACCTCTATAAACTTCTCCAACGCTGCCTGAAGTGCAACTTGCTGGTTCAGATATTGAGCTGGCAACTTGCCAAGTAGCTGGGAACCTGAGATGCCACACGGAGATCCAGATGGGGCACCTGTCGGTCCGGTAGATGAACTAGTGGCAGTAAGCTCAGCGGATAGGTCACTCCTAGCCGACGAAACTTCTGAGGATGTGATCTTTATTCCCCTATCGGCAAGGTAATCGTCTATGATCTTCTGCTCGATAAGCGAGGTCAGTATCTCCGCAGAAAGATCAGGCGAGACGGTCTGATGCCCCGTGCCCAGGACAGGAAGAGTTCCGCCCAATCTCAGGTCAAGTTCACACTGGGCATAAGATGAGTTGGCGGTCTCGGATAGATAAGAGTTTACCCTGGAAACAGTAATGACATGCCCATCCACCGTTGCCGCTGACGGAGAGGTATTGCAGGCAGAGAGCAGCAAACTTATACCCAATATGCCAGATATTACAACAGCTATTCTATAAAATGGTGCTAAATGTTTCACGGTTAGCCATTCTACACGTGACTACGCCACGGTACAATACAGGTCGGTCGAACTAGACCCTCTTTCTATAGCCTGTATATGTTTACTCCACTGGTCGTACATGTAATCTGCGCCGGACGACAAAAATGAAAATCGCCACAGCAATGAGAAGGACGATCGCAACGATAATCGATATAATCACTACCGACAAGGTGCCAAACGAGCTTGGAGCCTTGCCCTTGGTGACAGCAAGCATAGCTACTCCGTCATCGGGTAGCAGTAACCTGATCGAGGCCGGATGGTGAATTCTAGCAACACTCTCTCTCAGTAAGACCGGACCTCGAGCTGCCGTAGAAAATGCTACTTGCGGGTAAAATCCACTTGGGAGTCCGGCAAGCTTTATGTCAAGCAATATGCCACTATGTGTAGGCAGAGACATGCCATAATTCCCGGACGGATCATATGGCTTAAAGTCATACGCTGCAATACGAATCATACCTGAGCGCGGAACGGTGGCTATGACACCAGTACCTCCTGAATTCCCCTGCGGGTCCTGAGAGGGTGTAGTTGTGACCTTCAGGGAAGGACCTGTGAGCTCGTGCCAAAAGTAAAATGAGTGATAGTCCGGCTTGGGAGTAAACGACGGGTTCAATACTCCTGTGTCATTAAAACGATTGTGCCCCGAGTTCCATACATTGTAGTAACACATCCTATTGATCCCGGCTGAGTTGGCAGTCTGTAGAACAGATAAGACAAATGCCGCCCCATAAGAAGTATTGACCCTTTTGTCATAACCGCCGTTTATGTTCCACTCGTCTATCCATAACTTTGGATGCAGCATAGGATAAGCTGCCAACGCAACTCTGGCCTGCTGCGCCTCCTTTTCGTACAACCCGGTATAGAGATCAGGATTGTAATAACACGGATTGGTCGATGGATTGGGTTGCAAGATAGGACAAAAACCATGACTGATAATCGGATTCGGACCACTGTCAGGATCACTCGCATAGAGGTGCCATGAGAGAAAGTTCAACGGTAAATGATCTACAGCTACCATATGTAAGAATGGATCTAGCCAAGATGTATCCATCGTACCCTTGACATTGGCAAGAGCTGGACCACCTACCTCAATCTTCACATGTGCCTGCTCAGCGGCAGCCTCCAATGCAAGTGAAGTGACCCTATACAATGTCAGATAACCAGTCAGGCCTCCCTGCCAAAACACCCAATCTGGCTCATTCCAGACCTCAAATACCCTAACACCTTCGTCTACTATCTCATGATAAGCCATCTTCTCGACTAGAGCAGACCAAAGGGCTTGATCTTTCCCTACATCAGGCGGAAGATACTGAATGTCTTGTGACGATACCGTTTGGCCAGGTAAGGCCGTAGCCAGGCAAGATGGAGTATAATCTACAATAAGTTCGGGGCTGGCTCCCTCTGCTCTTATGCCCGCTACGCTCTTATCGAGAAGAACAGGATTCCATGACCCCGTAGCACAATTGTAGACCGGTTTCCCGTTGTATGTAGCCTGAAAGCTCACGTCAGTCCTTATGTAACGTGGTTGCAATGCCTTTATCGACGTTTCAGCTCGAGAAGGACCAGGACCATCAAAGCCTATCAATGACTGGTTCAATGGGATTGTACGATGAGATACATACACAGTCGCCGTAACTTGCTTCACCTTCGAAACGATACTGGGCATGGGACTTTGTACATTACTCTGTGCTATATTACTCTGTGCTATCTCCCCATAAGTGATACCTGGTACCATCACTAAGATCAGTACCAGGATACACAGCAGGATTATTTTACGGTACATCTTTTACGATTTACTGCTCAGGGAGTGAACGTCGTTCAAGAACTGCGCAATATTATCTGTCAGGCGCTTCGGAGTGGCACGCAACTCTACCAATGACTTGGCTTGCACGAACTTAGCTTCTGGCAAGATTGAAGCCAAATGCCTTGCATCGGCGAGCGAATGTATAAAATCGGCTCGATGACCAAGCACCATTGCGGGTGCCCGGATAGAACTCAGCTCATCCAGAGAGGGAAAGAGCTTGCCCACAAAGATACCTTCCAGCACTGCCCCTGCCTGATCAGGAGATGTGGCAGCTGCATTGAGAAAACTGTTCAACGCCTCTACCGGTGTCCTTGGAAGAGCTTGAACGACCTTGTTGAAAAAGCGGTAGGGTAGCCTCGCATGGCGTGAAGCAAGTAACAACGGTAAGAATACTGCTGCAGCATCAGGCATTCCGTAATCCAGCACAGGCATCTCTACCAGTAACCCCTTGACACGCTCCGGATACGATGATGCCAGGAATAATGACACATTTGCCCCAAGTGATACCCCACCTACCACTGCTCTGTCTACCTCCAAATAATCCAGGAGTGCCAACGCATGGGCTGCATAACGATCCATGCTGTGTTCAAAGACAGAAACAGGCTTATCCGAAGAACCGTGTCCAGGAAAATCCATTAAAATTACTCTGTTCCCCTTCTCAGCTAAATCTCTCGCCAGTCTCCTGTTCAGGTCAGCATCAAGTAATAGACCAGGAAGATATATAAGTGTTCTGCCTCCTGATCCGTGAATTTCATAGGATAGATGAATGCCACCGGAAGAGAAGGAACCTATCTGGTAGGGTACTCTCTTTGTATGGCGTAGGATTGGGTATTCGGTGGCATAATTGCCCTGCCCGTTGATCCTGGTATCAATCTTCATCTTTGTCATCTTTGTATGTATAGTCATCACTCCTTGCTCTAAAATTACCATTAACTACAAACACTAATGTAATATTCCATAGATAATCAAGGATAGCAATGTGAGGTGGACATTCCTGACCAAGACCCGTGCCTGCAAGCCCCTGGCTCTATCCATTGGTGATGATATCAGATAGGACACGTAATACAGCAACACGAAGAAGCCAGGCAATTTCTGATGCCATGGTGGAGGATCAGATAGGGCACGTAATACAACAACGCTCGTGCTGATACAGTAAGAAGTACTGTGGCCATTATAGAACAACTACTCGGGAAAACTGAAATATCGAAGCTAGCTGGTATGATTTCCAATTCCACTATGCACAATCAGGAATCTGTCACCCCATATCAAGGAAATTCTTCTACTATCCATATCCCAAACTATGCAATACCGGCAACCATGTCAGCAGTAGCAGCCAGTGGTATGTGGAGTACCGTACTGGTAATCACCCCCACTACCGGGGAAGCGGAGTTACTGACACAAGATTGCTCCTGCTATCTTGGCAGGGATTCCGTTAAATACCTCCCTCCATGGGATACCCTACCATTTGAAAGAGTGAGTCCCCATCCGGAAATAATGGGAAAACGCCTTGAGGTTATCTGGAAAATAATAGACAGGGAATCACGTTCACATCTTTCACTGGTTATCTCCCCGATAAGAGCAGCACTTCAAAGATTGGGCGATTTACAAGCAGCCCGACCATTACCTATCTCAACAGGACAGATCGTAGACCTTCAGGAAGTAGCCACGAAGCTAAGTTTTATGGGTTATCGGAGAGAATACATCGTAGAGCATAAGGGGGAGTATGCCATACGGGGAGGTATACTGGACATCTATCCCTCTACTTCAGACATGCCCGTCAGGATTGACTTATTCGGTAATGATGTAGATCGGATCTCCCACTTTGACCCCAGTGATCAACTCTCACGCGATCGAATACGTAAGGTCACTGTCTATGCTGCCAGAGAGTTACTCCCGACGGAACAAATACGTTCTAGGGCAGCAACATTGGCTAAAAAAGCTACCAGTGGGCAATCACAGTTCGATAAAATTAGCCAGGGCATGCTCTTCGACGGCATGGAATCATGGTTCACCTGGCTGTGCGAAGAAGAAAGGTTGATCACCGATTTATTCGAAGAACGTTCTCTAATCGTCATAACCGATCCACAAGCTACTGCAAATAAGGCAAAGGAAATAATTGAGGACGAACTCGCTATTGCAGAAGCACTCTCACCCACCTGGAACGGAGAACTGAGTGGAGAGTCAGGGATGAAGGCAGAAAGCCCACGGTTACATCTACCTCACGATCGATTGCTCTCTAATACACCAGCAGATCTCTTGCAGCTTACAACAATAGCAACCGGACCAGAAGAAGTTGAGCTTGCTGCAAGACCGGTAGAGCTGCCTGTATCTGAACCAGAAGCCTTGACGAGATCACTGGAAGATATGGCCGAGAATCGATACAGAGTGTTTATCTGCGCTCATGGGAGCCAGTCCGTAACGACACTCGAATCAAGATTTGATGAGTATGGAATAGGTAAATTCAAGCCTTCTGTGCTACATGACAAAGATCCTAATAAAGATTCGGAAATGCCCAATAGAGAGCCAGTAGTGCTTCTTGGTGGCCTGGTGGATGGTGGCCTGGTGGATAGTGATAGTGATAGTGATAGTGATGACTTGGTGGACGACAGTGCTAATGACCTGATAGACGACAGTAGTAGTATCCTGATGAACGACAACGGGTTGCCACAAGGTATATATATCTCTATTACACCTATATCTCAGGGAGTTATTTTACCAGAAGCGCGTGTAGCAATAATAACGGAGGAAGATCTTAGTGGGCACCGCCACAAGAATAGACAACTGCGCAAATCTGTCAAATACCGGCCAAGAGATGAGGGAGGAGTATTCTTCGATGAACTCTCGGTTGGAAGTTATGTCGTACATCGAGACCACGGAGTAGCTCGTTATGCTGGGCTGGTTACAAGAGAAATGGGTGGAAAGAGCGGTGACTACCTACTTCTGGAATACAGAGGTAACGACAAATTGTATGTACCTGTAGACCAAATAGAGCTACTTACACCATATACCGGTGGTGATACACCTGCTCTGAACAAGCTTGGTGGATCCGACTGGGAACGGACCAGATCTCGCGCGAAAACAGCCATCAAGCGCATAGCCGAAGACTTGGTCGAATTGTACAAAGAACGCCTCACAATAGAGGGTTATCAATTCTCTCCGGATACCCCCTGGCAGCGGGAGTTTGAAGATGCGTTCCCCTATACTGAAACCACAGATCAACTAAGAGCCATAGAAGAAGTCAAGAGAGACATGGAACAGCCACGCCCCATGGACAGGCTCATATGCGGAGATGTAGGATTTGGTAAAACCGAAGTGGCACTGAGGGCGGTGTTCAAGGCTATCCAGGACGGCAAACAGGCAGCAGTACTTGTCCCCACGACACTTCTTGGTCAGCAACATACTCAGACCTTCAAAGAGCGTCTTGCACCCTTTCCAGTCAGGGTAGAATCACTCTCTCGTTTTACAACAGATCGTGAAGCACGCCTAATCTTAGCAGGACTACAAAGTGGAGAAATCGATGTAATCATAGGGACACACAGACTTCTACAGGAAAACACAGTCTTTCACAATCTGGGATTGGTAGTAATTGACGAAGAACAACGTTTTGGTGTATCGCATAAAGAAACATTGAAGTCAATTGCAAAAGGTGTAGATATGATCACATTGACGGCAAATCCGATACCGAGAACGCTAGAAATGGCACTTACAGGCATAAGAGAAATGTCACTCATCCGTACACCACCAGCAGAGCGGCAACCCATACTGACCTATGTAGGAGAATATGATGAAGCCGCAGTAATCGAAGCAATCAGGCGAGAGCTACTCAGAGAGGGACTGGTTTTTTATGTACATAACCATGTCCATGACATCAATACAGTAGCAGCCAGGTTGCAATCACTCGTGCCCGAGGCACGGATAGCCGTGGCTCATGGACAGATGGACGACACTGCACTTGAAAAAGTCATGATAGATGTCTGGGAACATCGCTACGATGTACTCGTCGCCACTACTATCATAGAATCGGGCATCGATGTACCTGAAGCATCCACATTAGTAGTCGATAGGGCTGACCGCCTGGGACTTGGGCAACTGCACCAACTACGCGGCAGGGTAGGAAGAGCGGGGCAACGTGCTTACGCATATTTCTTATACCCACGAAATAAGAACTTGACTGAAACGGCATACGAACGTCTACGTACAATAGGAGAGAATACCGAACTCGGCTCTGGAATCAAGATAGCTATGCGTGACCTCGAAATAAGAGGAGCCGGTAACCTGCTTGGTCATGACCAGAGCGGTCATATATCTGCTGTCGGTTATGATCTGTACGTACAAATGGTGGCTGAGGCGGTATCTCAAGCAAAAGGTGAACCGCAGAAGATAATGCCCAAGACATCCATCGAGATGCCCATCAAGGCATTCATACCTGTAGATTATATATCTAAAGAAGATATACGATTGGAAGCATATCGAAAGCTTGCCAATGCTACCAGCTACGAATCAGTAGAAAGAATAAAGGAATCATGGATTGATCGCTTCGGTTCGATACCTCAAGTAGTGGAGACATTAATTGACACCGCTCTGTTAAGGGTTACATGTCTCAACAGAGGGATCACCAACATAACCGCATCCAATGCTTCGCCTGAGCAGATAAGCATGACACGCACCAAATTGGCCAGTAAGTCATCCAGACATGGCACATCCAGACGCACCGACAGGGAGAGTCGTAATACGGGTACAGAAAAAACCTACGCTATAAACATATCACCTATTGTCCTACGGGCATCATCTGAAGTAAGACTAGCCAGACTCTACCCCTCTGCTACCTATAAGGATAAGTCGCATGAAATATCACTTCTAATCGATAGCAATCCACATAAATTGCCATCGACGATAGACCAACTCATTACCGATCTACTACCTGAATCTACAAAGATTGACTCTACAATGCCGATCTAATAGATACCGGCACTACTATTATATAGACACCGATCTCAAAAACCGCTAAAAACTAACCTCAAACCAGCTGGCATCGTTACGTACCAGCGAATATTGTAACATCCTTCTCGCCTTCATTGGTAGGACTTGTATCCCCTATCAGTCATAAGACACCAATGATACTCCCTCAAGAATTTTCAGTAGATTCAATGCTATGCGCACCGACTGAGCCATCACCTGTAGTATCATCATTTACCGTACTCGGATCGACATCCACATCCACGCGAGCATCTGCATCGACTTCTGCACCAGCATCGACAACTCCATTATTTGGCGCACCAGTATCTATACTGTCATCACCATCAACTTCATGCGAAATTACAGTATCCTTTTTTTCTGTATGACGCGAGTCATCATGTCGAGTTGCAACGCCATTGTCTGCCACATTTGTATCTATAACACTTGCACCTACGGTGCTCGCCCCATCGAAAGAAGCATTGTCAGCTTTCTTGGCACTCAATGAAGAACCTACCTCACCGGGTACATGCCCATTATGTGGATGCACTGGCCTTCCGAACGCCTGATCGACCAACATGCCCACCTCTTCACCATCTATAGTCTCTTTTTCAAGAAGAGCGTGAGCAACGGCTTCAAGTCCTTTTCGGTGTTTAGTAAGCAATTGCTCAGCTCTCTCTTCCTGCTCTCGAAGAATTTTTGATACCTCTGCATCTATTACACGGCTTGTATCCTCTGAATAGTCCCGAGAATGCATAAGATCCTCACCGAGAAATACCATACCCTGGGAACCCCAAGCCATCGGACCCAATTCGGAACTCATACCCCATTCTCTAACCATCTTCCTGGCCAGTTCGGTATTGCCTACCAGGTCGTTCGATGCCCCTGTCGACAGATCACCATAGATAATCATCTCTGCTGCTCTCCCTCCCATCCTCACTGCAAGAGAATCCTCTATCACCTCTCTCGGATAAATATGACGCTCTTCGGCAGGAAGCTGTTGAGTTACCCCCAGCGCCATACCGGTTGGCAGTATGGATACCTTGTGCACTGGATCAGCATGA
>JAJZWK010000108.1 GCA_021846725.1 Actinomycetes bacterium
GCATTGATGTCATGGGTACTTCAGGTCGACGCGTACAGGCTAAGTTGATAAAGAAATGCAGGCAGGAGAGGATATAGCTTATGAGTAGTATAGGTTACACTCCGAGAATATTGGCATCTTCTATGATACAGGACATAGAGGAGCAACAAAGCTCCATGGGTACGCTGGAGGAGCAACTTTCTACGGGTTACAAGGTGAACCAGCCGTCCGATAATCCTGCTGAGGCTGCCAATATATTGAGACTTCAGTCAGTGTATTCCAGGACGCAACAGTATGCGTCCAATGCCGCAGATGCTCTCGGCTGGCTCTCTACCGGCAATACCACCATGAATCAGATCAATTCCATACTGCAGCAGGTCGATCAACTCATGCTTTCGGTATCCTCCTCAGATCTTGCTGGTCAGCAGAATGCACTTAATGGTATTGCGACCCAGATCTCCAATGATTTGCAGGCCCTTGTGAACTTGGCCAATACCCAGTACAATGGCCAGGCCATCTTTGCCGGTACCGGGACTACTGGTCCTGCCTATAGCGCAGATGGTACTTATAATGGAGGTGGACCTGCTCCGACGCGTACCGTGTCTACAGGTGTACAGATTCCTATAGCTGTTACTGGTCCTGCAGTTTTTGGCACCGGCACTACTGGGCTACTCTCTAGCGTTCCAGGCAACCTTGGGGTATTGGCTCAGACGGTAGCAGACTTGAAAGCCGGCAATGTCAATGCAGTAGAGACTACGGATTTGAGCAACCTCCAGAGCGCAATTAATCAAGTAGAGGGTCAAGCTGCTGTTCTTGGTGCCAATTACCAGCGTGCGCAGGAGTTTTCCACGCAGGCGCAGAATGTACAATCTGCAATTGACCAGGAACTCTCTTCGGTGCAGGACGTGAATCTCCCAAAGGCTATTACCAATCTGAAGAATATGGAGAATACCTACCAGTCATCACTGTGGGCAATTTCGCAGTCGATCCTGCCGTCTTTGGCACAGTATATTGGATGAGGACAATAGCATAAGGAGATGGTCGTAGATGAGTGAGATTACTGAGATGCTTATTCGAGAGGCCGATACCGATAGCATGCTGGCAAATGTGCTGGTAGAGTCATCTGGTAGCAGCGAAGATCAGGAAGTTGTATATCCGTTGCACATAGAGTTTCCGGTAGGATTACCTGGTTTTGAGCAGCTGCACGGAGCTTCGCTTGCTCCGATGGGGGACGATGTTGGGCCGTTCATGCGGCTTACTTATGATGGCGAAGAGGGTATTAGCTTTGTGCTGGTACCGCCGGGAGTGTTGTTCGAAGACTATTCGGTGGAGATATACAATGAATATATTACTGCACTGGGGATTGAGGGGCCTGCAGATGCAGTTGTACTTGTTATCATGACCGTAGTACCACCACCGGCCGAATGTACGGTCAATTTACTGGGTCCTCTGGTGATCAATCGCCGGAATTTGAAGGCAGCTCAGGTAGTGCAGTACACATCTGATTACCAGGTCGCAGTGCCCATCAGTGCTGCTACGGCGCACTGGGCTTCTTCTCGGGGCGCTTGATACCTGCCAGTATCTTTGTTGCCTCCTCTTTCGTAACCGTTCCCAGGCTGGCCGCTGCTTTGTTAGCTTCACGGATCGCCAGATATACCTCGTAACGATGGACAGGAACATCGGGAGGAGCCTCTATGCCTATTCTTACCTGGTCGCGGTTGACAGAAATGATCGTAACCTTGATGTCTTGTCCTATGACGATGACCTCTTTTGGTTTCCTGGAGAGTACGAGCATTTTTAGACCATCCTTGGTGTGGTAAGTAATGTTTATTTGAATAATGTGCCTTTACGTGTATGGTACAGACCTGCTTCATACTTTAGCAGATCATTGAGGGACTGTCGATGAGAGCAATATAAATTGCGGTTGCATGAGAGCGGGAGCCGTAGTGGTGGCGAAGGCAGACTACTGGAGGGCTGCCGCCGAGAGCAGGATATTACGCCTTGGCGAGTACAGCGTAGCGTGGCAATGAGGGAGAGTGGTCTACTCTTACCTCAGAAAACCCAGCTTGTGCCAGTAGATTGACCAGGGCTGTAGGAGGTATCCAGAGACTGTCTTGCCTTGTATGGGTGGTGCCAGATAATGGTTGTGCTCCACCTTCCCGTGGTGCTTCATCTGACTCCCAGGCGGCAGGTAACGTTATACTATTTACGGGATGAGTAACTAGGTAATAAGGGTTTGCTGTTTCCAATATGAGTGTGCCTGACGGTATGAGGGCTCTTTTGAAGTCTGCAATGAGGTCGATTATGTCTTCCAGACTGAAGCGTTCGATACCTTCCAGTATGGTGATACATCGCCATTTGGATGTTTCCAGCGAAGTATAGGCGTAGCACAACTCATTCAGATTGACATCGGCCACTGAGTCACCCTGCTTTGATGCAATGTTCGTTGCCGGTATACCCTTGGTGGCAAGATGGTCGAGTATATTTTGTGATCCTGACCCGACGACGAGTACCGGGGGCAATGGGCTATTTTGTGGTATGCCAGATTCATCTTGAAGACAGGTTTCCAGGTAGCCGATACGCCAACCGTTCAGCCCATCTAGCTCATCTGTGCTCGTTCCTGCTGGCTTTACAGGAGCATTTTCAGCATATTCTTTTGATGCAAGGAGCAAGAGAAGTTGTTGTTCTTGTATTCTGCGTAAGGCATTGTGCTCTTGTACTTTGCGTACGGCATTGTGCAGCTGTGTCACATGGCTGTCTAGTTTCTCCACTCGATTGTTCAAGTCGCTTAGCGCTTTTGAGGTAATAGATGCCAGTGAGGATATTCTACTGTTCGCGGATATGTTGCTGTCAGAGACGCCACCGGTGATGTTGCCGACCCTGACGCTGTCTCCTGTAGCGTTCTCACCCGTTACCGTGAGTGGAGTGCCATAAGTGGTCATGGACGGAGGATGGGGCGGGAGAGAGGATGATGGAGGTGGATAAGGTGGTGAGCTTACCGGTCGGGGCGGGAGAGAGGATGATGAGGATGGTGTAGGGTTTGTCTTTTCCCTGGTGACTAAATAATTCAAGGAGGAGTATGCTTTTTCTGCGGCCATTTCCCATGTAAACCCAGAGACTATCTTGTTTCTTCCAGAGGTGCCCTTATTATGGGCTTCTTCGGGTGATGATACCAGGGTTCTCATTGCATCTATAAGTGCGTCTCTATCCGGCTCGGCCAACCAAAAACCGGCAGAGGATGGAGCCATTCCCTCTATGGATATTGGTTTAAGAGAGAAAGGTAGTAGATATCCAGAGGACTCGTCGCAGAAGTCCAGGCATGCCCCATATCCGGTGACTACTACAGGAAGGCCGCTTGCCATTGCCTCTGCTATAGGTAGACCAAAGCCTTCACCTCTGTATGGGTATACTAGTGCATCACATGCCCTGTATATAGAGGCAACCTCCTGTCTGGTCAGGTCGGCATCTATTACCTCTATGTCCGGTAAAGATGGCCTGGATGCAGCTTCGTAAAAGGCATCATCCAGAGTGCCACCTTTGTACATCGCATCAGAACCGAATACCTTGACGACCAGGCATACGTCGTCTTGTGGACTGAATGCATGACAATACGCGTCGAGTAGGATGTCGGCTCCTTTTCTCAGAATGGTTCCTCCCAAGAAGAGTAGTTTTGTCTTCTTGTGTGTGGATAGTGGATATCGGTCACCCTCGGGCGAGAAGGTAGATACGTCTACGCCGTTGGGCACTACAGTTACAAGATCTCTCGGGATTCCACTTGCCAGGTAACATTCCCGTACCCATCTGGTTGGTACCCATACCTGGTCTACGTGTTTGATCATGGGATCGATCCAGGATGCAGGTATTCCACCACGCTCCCATGGCTGGATCATCACCAGCGGAGTGCCCGCCTCATTAGGTGTGAAATCCGGTGGCCAGTGATGACGTATCTCTATATCATGCATATTTGCTACAGTTGGTACTGCAGCCATTTCCATGACTGAGTCAGTCGG
>JAJZWK010000109.1 GCA_021846725.1 Actinomycetes bacterium
AACAGATGGCTTGAGCACTTCCCCCTCTGTTGCCCGTATGTTGCCCGTCTGTTGAAAGTGATGAAAGTGAGCACCATAAGCCTGGAACACCGATCAACAAGCAATAACGGGCTTGAGCACTTCCCCGGTGGCACTACTGGAATTGGCGCATAGATCTTCAGGGGTGCCTTCCGCTACCAGGTAACCACCCTGATCACCTCCTTCAGGACCTAATTCCACTATCCAGTCAGCCGACTTTATGACATCCAAATTATGCTCGATTACAACTACTGTATTGCCCTGATCGACCAGACGATTGAGAACGGCCAGTAATTTCTTTACGTCATCAAAATGGAGTCCGGTAGTAGGCTCATCAAGGACATAAAGGGTATTGCCGGTCGATCTCCTCTGAAGCTCTGACGCAAGTTTTACACGTTGAGCTTCTCCACCGGAAAGAGTAGGGGCAGGTTGACCTAATCTTACATATCCAAGTCCTACGTCCACCAATGTCGACAGGTACCTGTGTATGGCGGGCTGGCGAGAGAAGAACTCTGCTGCCTCTTCGCATGACATAGAGAGCACATCTGCTATATTCTTTCCCTTCCAGGTAATTTCCAGTGTCTCTCTGTTGTATCTGGTTCCCTCGCATACCTCGCAAGGCACATATACATCGGGAAGAAAATGCATCTCTATCCGGATAGTCCCATCTCCTGAGCATGACTCGCATCTACCGCCACGCAAATTAAATGAAAACCTACCAGGCTGATAACCTCTTACCTGCGCTTCCGGTACTTGAGAAAATAGCCGCCTGATGTGATCAAATACTCCCGTATAGGTGGCAGGATTTGATCTGGGCGTACGTCCAATGGGAGATTGATCTATCGCCACCACCTTATCCAGTAACTTCACACCCTCAATTTTGCGGTGTTTACCTGGTTGAATCTTCGTCCCGTAAAGAGATTTACGCAGAGAAGCGAGCATGACATCGTTCACCAAGGTGGACTTACCAGAGCCAGAGACACCTGCCACTGCAACCATACAACCCAGAGGAATAGAGACATTGATATCTTTGAGATTGTGCTCGGATGCTCCCCTTATCCATAGTTTCTTGCCTGTACCTTTTCTCCGCCCGACAGGAATGTCTATAGACATTCGTCCAGCTAGATACGCACCAGTCAACGATTCTTCCGCTTCCTCTATTCCCTCTACATCCCCAGCATATACCACCCTACCGCCATGTTCTCCCGCGCCGGGACCTATATCCACTACAGTATCGGCAGACCTGATCGTCTCCTCGTCATGTTCAACTACTATGACCGTATTCCCCAGATCTCTAAGACGCTTCAGGGCATTGATGAGCTTGATATTGTCACGTTGATGCAGCCCGATGGATGGTTCGTCAAGTACATACAATACGCCTACCAACCCAGAACCTATCTGGCTGGCCAAGCGAATCCTCTGAGCCTCACCACCGGACAATGTTGCAGTGGAGCGCGCCAGGGTAAGGTAACCAAGGCCAACATCTACCAAAAATTGTAGCCTCGACTTCACCTCTTTTAATAGTCTCTCAGCCACAAGCAATTCACGTTCTGTCAGATGGAAAGCATCAATAACTGCAGGCAACCTGCTCACCTGGTAAGAGCACAATTCATATATGGACAGGCCATCTACAGTCACTGCCAAAGATTCATCATTAAGCCGTGCCCCATTGCATGCATGGCACAGCACCTCTCTCATATACTCTTCTATTGCTTCGCGAAAACTGTCGCTGTCAGCCTCAGTGTGTCTCCGCTCGAGCCAAGGAATTACACCTTCGTAGCTGGCCATGAAAGAACGCCTCCGGCCATACCTGTTACGATACGATACCGCTAATCTATCGCCCTTCGTGCCATATAATATTGCCTGCCTATGAACACTTTTCAGTTTTTTCCAAGGAGTATCCATTGAAAATCCCAGCTCTACACTAAGAGCTTCTACAAGTTTCATGAAGTAACCACTTCTGGCTTTTGCCCATGGGGCTATTGCACCATCAGCAAGTGAGAGTGAACCATCAGGAACGACCAGATCGGGATCTACTTCAAATCTGGTACCTAGACCGTTGCAGGATGAACATGCTCCGTAGGGAGAATTGAAAGAGAAGTTACGTGGCTCAGGTCTACTGAATGATATGCCACAAGTCGTACATGCCAGATCTTCAGAGAAAGTAATAACCTCTTCCTCTTGATTGGCTGTTGAATCTACAACTGCGTCAGTGCCGTCACTGCTGCCGCCGTCACTGCTGCCACGTCGAGTACCGCCGCCGCTACTACTACTGTCGTCATGTCGACCATCCCTCAAAACCAACAACTCAGCCGACCCCCCACCCAATCTAAGAGCTGCCTCCATTGATTCAGTAAGCCTATGGCGGATACCATCTCGTGCAACAAGTCTATCGACAACTGCTTCAATCGTATGCTGCTCATATCTCGCTAATTTTGCCCGATAGCCCTCTCCAATCTCTATGATAGTTCCATCCACCCGTACTCTGGTAAATCCCTCTCTAGCTAGCTCATCTAGAACAGCTTCGTGCTCACCCTTCCGTCCACGTATGATCGGCGCAAGTATCATAAAGCGCGTACCTTCAGGTAAGCCCATTATCCTGTCGACCATCTGCTGTGGCGTCTGTTGCGATACAACACTCCCGCACTGGGGACAATGCGGACGGCCAGCTCGTGCATAGAGCACTCTAAGGTAGTCGTATATCTCTGTAACCGTACCGACCGTCGATCTAGGATTATGGCTGGCTGCTTTCTGATCTATAGAGATTGCTGGAGAGAGCCCCTCTATGGAATCGACATCCGGCTTTTCCATCTGACCAAGGAACTGCCTTGCATATGCAGACAATGACTCTACATAGCGACGCTGCCCCTCAGCATATATGGTATCGAATGCCAGTGATGACTTACCCGAGCCAGACAGTCCAGTAATGACCACAAATACATCTCTGGGTATCTCCAAGTCGATACCCTTAAGATTATGCTCCCTTGCACCTCTAATAATAATCGAATTGCTCACATGCACAGATTACCGTAATCGACAGCATACCAGAACATGGATCGGGCTATAGCTTACTTCACCGTAAGAATGGAACGGCTACGACTCTAACCAATTACAGATCGGCGCTCGGCAATTACCTCACGCAAGCGATGCACCAGAAAAGCCGCTATGGCTAATACTGCCAAAATAACTATCACATAACCAGCATCGGTGAACTTGGAGGCAATCTGCTGCCAACGAGTACCTACCTCGTACCCTATCCCCGCAAGGACGCTATCCCACACCAATGAACCGATTACAGTAAATACGCCAAACCGCATCGGGCTCATCTCTGCAATACCGGCAGGTAGCGATACGAATGTCCTGATCACTGGCAATAACCTACCTACCAGTACTCCCCAGTCGCCATTTCGGCGAAACCATTTTTCGGCACGATCAAGGTCTTTCTTGGTCAACAGAACAAAACGTCCATAGCGCTCGACAAGCGCTCTCCCACCTGTCACTCCGACACCCCATGCGATAAATGCACCACCCAGTTCGCCTACCGTTCCCACTAGTATCACTGCTGGCAAATTAAGCTTACCTGAGGCAACAAGACCCCCTGCAAGTGCTCCCGCAAATGTCATAGTCACCTCTGAAGGGATAGGTATACATGCAGATTCACCCACCGCCAGCAAAAAAAGCGCAAGGTACCCCCATGTAGTAAG
>JAJZWK010000110.1 GCA_021846725.1 Actinomycetes bacterium
CCGATGGAACGGCACCTGGCCTGATATGCCCTATGGGACGCAAGGTCGTCTACGTACTACCGGGCGTACCTCGTGAAATGAAAGATATGCTTCTGAGGGCAGTAATTCCAGACTTGCTCGAACGGATCAAGGCCAATGGAGAAACTGTTGTCATGCAAAGCAGGATACTGCGAACTTGGGGAATGTCAGAGTCGGCATTGGCTCAGAAACTGTCACCCCTGATTGATTTGCTGGACAAAGATCCGTCTGCTACCACCCAGTCACTGACAGCCCAGCCCCCCTCTACTGCACCCTCTTTCACTAAAGCCCAGCCCCCAAGAGCGACCATAGCGTTTTTGGCAAGCGGTATAGAGGGGATAAAAGTACGCATTACTGCAACAGCCTCCAACCATGAGATGGCAACCCAGTTGCTGGACAGAGTGGAAGGGGAAGTGCGCTCCATCGTGGGTAAAGCAGTCTTTGGAATCGATGACGATACTATGGAAAGCGTCACAGCTTCTCTCCTTGCTCGCCATTCTCTGACTATCGCACTTGCAGAATCACTCACTGGAGGACTTGCTACGTCGCGTTTGGTAAACGTTCCTGGTGCCAGTAAATGGCTGAAGGGTGGTATAACGTCCTATGCGACATCAGTCAAACAAGAGTTACTCAGCCTTACGCCCGGTCCGGTAGTAAGCAAAGATGCAGCAATATCCATGGCTACCCATGTGGCAGATCTATTCGGTGCCGATATAGGACTATCGTTCACTGGAGTAGCCGGTCCTGATACCCAGGATGATCAACCAGTTGGCAGGGTATATATTGGCTTATCCATGCCTAACATAGACCCGGAAGCAATTGAGCTGAACTTACCAGGAGACAGAAGCCTGATTCGCCAACTTGCCGTTATATCTGGCTTGGATCTATTGAGACGACGTCTGGAGACAGCTAACTACTGAGCAAAGCATTGTAGAGGCTGAAGGTCGAATCGTCAAAAGCTACCAGGATAGAGCGCTCCACAGTAGAGCTGTCTATTGATCGCAGTGTATCAACTGCAATATGAGCAGCCTGATCCTGCGGGAAGCCGTATACACCGGTAGAAATAGCCGGAAAGGCAACTACTCTTGCCTGTAGCCTATCAGCTACTTCTATCGACTTACGATAACATGATGCCAGTATAGCCGCTTCATTGTGACCACCCCCATGCCACACCGGACCTACTGTATGTATAATCCACTTTGCCGACAACTTGAATCCTGGAGTAGCCACTGCATCACCCGGATCACAATGACCAATCTTCGCACAAGCCTTATGCAGCTCAGCTGCACCTGCTGCTCGGTGAATAGCCCCATCCACTCCACCACCACCCGCCAGGGCTTGGTTCGCAGCATTTACTATCGCATCCACATGCAAAAGAGTAATGTCGCCTTTGACGGCTTCAATCTGCACAGAACATTACCTCCATCATATATAAGGCTTCTGAGGCTTCGTTCCGTAGACTACTGCCGCCTCATTACGAATTACTCTACCTTCGACACCGGTAAAGCCAGATCCCTCCAACCATGCTATCCATCTCTCCATGGGAGCTGGACGCTCTTGCACCTTTAGTGTAAATCTGGCAACATTTTTGGCTATACGCCACCACCCTGCAGGACCTTTCCTGGCAAATGCAGCCACTTTAGAGGATATGATTCTACGATCGTGTGCCGTAGCTCCGCGGCCAAACATCATATCACCTATCACTATGCGGCCACCTGGCTTGAGCCAATCATAAGCACGTTGTACGACCAATGCTTTATCTGGGTCTCTCAAATGATGTAAAGCATAGTTGGTAACTATGACATCGATGCTTTCTGGCTTTAGCGTTAATTTTTCAATAGCATCCGAGACTACACTTATGTTGGTCATACCAGATGCCTTGGCCTTATTGCGTAGCTCCTGTAACATCTCATCACTTATATCTACAGCTATCACGGTTTGTGCCTTTTCTGCTATGGGCAACGTCAAAGCTCCCGTACCACAACCTAAATCTACGACGACATCATCCTTGGCTGGCATAGCAACTTCAATTACACGAGATACTACATCATGCAAACCGGGTAGGGCACCGTGATCCCACGATGCCGCTCGACGGGACCATAATTTACGTTGTCCAATCGTTGCTGCCTTGGTAAGTACTCCCAATTTGGCGTTATTGGTGAATTCGTCACTCTTCTTGGCTTGCATCACTATAGCTTGCCACAAATTGAGGGTAAGTGTGTGAGCGATGACAGACAAACATGCCTACTGCCATCTGAATAGCACGTTCAGGCTGTATGAAAATGGACCACTCTGCTACATGCCGCCACCTGGTCATTGATCGGTTAGCGATACCGTACTACCACGTCTAGTGCTATTGCCACGAATAAAAGAGTCAAATAAGTAATTGACCAATGAAATACCTTCATTGGAGATGTCCACGCTGCATGCCTGTAAAGACCCCATGCCTGCCAAACGAAGATTGCTCCGGCTGCTACAGAGACAACTATATAGACCAAACCCATGCTTCCGACTAATATCAACGACAAAGAGCACGCCCATAGTATGACCGTATAGATCAGCATCTGCAGGGCGGTAGTATTGTAAGAAGATACTACTGGTAGCATGGGCACTTTGGCCGTCTTGTAATCGTCTCTATAGCGTAATGCAAGTGCCCAAAAATGGGGAGGCGTCCAAAAGAAGACTATCCCAAACATTACAACGGCAGACCACGACAGGCTATTGGTTACAGCCGCCCATCCTACCAGGACAGGAACTGCACCTGCCGCTCCACCTATCACTATATTCTGCGATGAGGATCGTTTCAGCCATAATGTATACACGAAAAGATAAAAGAATGCACCGGCGAGTGCCAGTACAGCCGCAAGAAGGTTGGCAATAATCCAGAGAGATGCAAATGCTGTTACTTCAAGCAAGAAAGCAAAGACGGCTGCACTCATAGGAGAGATAACACCCCTGACCAGTGGTCTCTCCTTGGTCCTCTCCATCAGCTTATCTATGTCTCTATCGACCACCATATTCGCCGCATTAGCCCCGCCTGCAGCCATAGTGCCTCCGAGGATAGTGCCAATCATAAGGCCGATCGACGGTACACCATTTTTCGCAAGAAACATGGCAGGTAGGGTAGTGACCAGAAGCAACTCTATAATACGTGGCTTAGTGAGAGCAATATAAGCCTTTAATTTATTTAGTGTTTCATCTGGTGCGCGACCAGTAATAGTCACATCAATATCCTTCTTCTGCTCCAAGCCACGCAACAGCGTAGCTATTCCCGTTAACTAGTGTACCAGATAATGGCCTGCTTGATACCTCTCTGTGCTATGCATCATGCACGACCGCAGCGCATTTTATTATCCATTATGTTAATTTGTTGTGTTGATTGTTCGTATGAGCCTGGTTCTGTCGGATACATACACCTGTTGGTTGGATCGTACTGATACTACTCCGCCATGCCCCCGATGACGATGATTCGATATGCCGGTCATACACCTGTTGGTTGGATCGTACTGATACTATCCTCCCTATGGCTGAAGCCAGGGGCTTACGGGGCGCGATATCCTGGTCACACAGCACGTAGCAAAGGATACTGGTAAAATACGTTTAGTGGTAGCTACAAGTAAAACTTTGCCCAGAGAAACG
>JAJZWK010000018.1 GCA_021846725.1 Actinomycetes bacterium
TAGTGGGCGAACTTCTACTCCTGGTGTCTTCATATCCAGTATGAAGTAGGTCAAGCCATCATGCTTGGGCAAATCAGGGTCTGTTCTTGCAAGCAGCATTCCGAAGTTGGCGAACTGGGCAATAGTCGTCCATACTTTCTGACCATTTACCACCCATTCATCGCCGTCCTTGATCGCCCTTGTGGCTAGCGAGGAAAGGTCTGATCCGGATCCTGGTTCCGAGAATAGCTGACACCAGATTTCCTCTCCGCTGAGTATTTTTGGTAGATAACGCTTTTTTTGTTCTTCGGTACCATGCTCGATAATTGTTGGTCCGGCCAGACCTACCCCCAACAGGTTTGCACCAAAAGTAGGTAAGCGATAGTTGGATAGTTCCGACCTGACAACCTGCTGCATCCAGGGTTCTCCGGAGAGACCTCCGTACTCCTTTGGCCATAGTGGTGCCGCATAAGGACTACGACCAATAGTGCCCATCCATGTAAGGAAGTTCCAATTTGCATCGTTCTTTGCCTTTTCAAAAGCATCCTCATCGCCGCGGTCAACAGCATCTATCCATTCGCTACCAAGCTCTTCAATCAGCCACTCTCTGAATTGTTTCCGGAATGCAGCTTGCTCCTCTGTGTCCTCAATCTTTCCCAGCATCGTTTCTCCTTCGTATTATAATTTTCCGTTCCTATATAGTCCTATCCTGTCCCCCCATCCCTCCGTCCTCCATTTCCGACTGGGTTAAGCGCTAAGCTCTTCCCGTCCCCCCTCCAATCCTCCGTCCCCCTGTCCCCCATCCCTCGCTCTGTCTCTACCATCCCTCCTACTACTAACAGTGCCATACGGGAGTGCCACGTCCTCCTATCCTCCCGCCCCTCTATCCTATCCCGTTCCTCCGTCCTCCATCTATTATGCCGCTGTACTACGTGGTTTGTACATTAGTGTAAGTATATAATAGACTGATTGGTCAATTAGGTCAATCTCGCACTCTGAATGCAGTTCATTAGAGAATAACGAAGAGGATAACGATGAAAGGAGAACGGATGATGGTCGGACAAGGTAAAGCTCAGAATGGTCAAGTCCAGGATGAGACGTCGGGGTCCAAGGACAACGAAAAGAGGGGCATAAGCGAAGAGGAACAGATATCATATCGTCAGGCGATACCGAAGTTCATGCTCGACACTCCTTATATAAAGGGTATGGGGGTACTGATGGAAAGATACGTTCCTGATGAAGCTACGATGCGCTTACCTTTTCGCGATGACCTTACCAATGATGGTACCTACTATCACGGGGGTGTGGTGGCAGCAGTTATGGATACAGCAGGAGCAGCTGCAGTATGGTCAAATCATGATTTCAATAAGGGAACCAGAGCATCTACGGTAGCTATGTCAATACAATATGTCGGTGCGTGCAAGAAAAGCGATTTGATTTGCCACGCCAAATGTATCAAACGTGGCAAGGAACTGAGTTTCTCAGAGATAACTGCCACTGATGCAGATGGGAATGTAGTAGCTCATGCGGTTCAGACCTATCGGATAGTCTAGGTGACTGGTGTTTTTGATGGGTTGTGCGATTGTGCACATAATTGGCAATGGCAATGCGCAAGCGCCTGACCTGCACCATCGCGGCGGGTGTGGTTGCTTCTCTCGAGCTTTGGCTACCTTACACCAGTAGTTGAGGCTTTTTCTTTGGACACGGATCAGAAGGTTGGGGGTTCGACCCTCTCCGATCTTTTGACACCAGTAGTTTAGACTTTTTCTGTAGTCTTGTCGGAAAGCATAGTCTCTACTATGTGATTGCATACTTTTGTTACTGCAGCGGCACCAGTGAATTCTTCACCAAAGTAGTCTTTAATATCTTGCCGGTATGTTTCTTCTGCACATGCAAGGAGAGATATTCCTTTTTCTGTAATGCGCACGTGTGAGCCGCGCCCATCCGTCGGGCAGGATTCTCGAACGACTATACCATTTGCTTCCAGTCTGTCCACCAAACGTGTAAGACCGCTCGGTGTCAGCATTACTGAGGAAGCCAATTCGTTCATGCGCATCCTCCCATCATTGGCATTGCGCAATTCTTCCATAGCTTCATACTCGCTGAGTCCTATACCATGTCTGGCTTGAAGATCAGATTCGAGGGCAGGTGAGACCAGTCTTTGAACCTTGACCAAGGCCTTCCATGTCTCAAAGAAATCGTTACAAGCTGTCTGTATCTGTGTTTCGACCATAATATCTGTCCATATATAAGATTAGCTGTTATATCGGTTTGCCGGGGCGCATATATTGGTTTGCCGGGACGCAATTCCTACCGGTAGCTTGTTTCATATTCGTAATACCGGGGTTTGTTATACGCGTTATAATGTTGCTTTGCCGACTTGTAACCGTTACTGATAGTCGCTTATGGGAGAGGAGTAGACAACGTTCTTATCGGTATCTGATAGTGGGTTCAGACAGAGCCACAGTGAGACTACTCCAGAGGATGTATCCAGCAGTTGTACGACCTATGTGCATCTAAGTCAACAAATTGTCCTAATCTAGTTGCTTTGCCATACGTGCCAAAGTATCTGCATATTCTTCTATGATGTCGAGTACTACACGTCGTGCTGGCTTGACCTGGTTCATCTGGCCTACCACCTGACCTACGAAGTAGGTGATTAGGTCCCTTGCTCCCGGTGAAGTGGCTGCTGCTCTGGATATACGCAGCTGAGCCTCCGATACAAGCATTGTTTGAAGTGGCATACCCAGAGGTCCTGGGCCATCAGGGCTATCCCAAGCCTGGTTCCAAGCGCTTTTTAGCTGCCGCGCTGGTTTTCCGGTGATCGATCTGGAACGAACGGTGTCACTTGATGTGGCAGCAATAAACTTTTCTTTGACGACAGGGTGAGTCTCGGCTTCTTCCGTGGTCAGCCATACTGACCCTGTCCATACTCCCTCTGCACCAAGTGCCATTGCGGCTGCCATCTGCCTACCGCTTGCTATACCTCCGGCTGCCAGTACAGGTGTGGGGGAGACAGCATCCACTACTTGAGGCACGAGCACCATGGTACTTATTTCGCCAGTATGCCCACCAGCTTCGTACCCTTGAGCCACTACTATATCCACTCCTGCCTTTAGGTGTTTAACGGCGTGTTCGGGGCGTCCTGCCAGGGCAGCGACTATCAAGCCACCGTCATGCGCCCTTTTGATCATATCCGGAGGTGGGGAACCGAGAGCATTGGCAATCAGTCGTGGATGGTGTTGTAGTGCTACATCCAGCAGGCTTGCAGCACCCTTTGCCGACCAGGATAGAAGACCACTGCTCGCCTCTCGATCTTGTGGTAGCTCAGGAACACTATAGCGTTCTAGCAACTCCTTGACGAAATCACGTTGTTCTTGTGGTATGAATGCTTCTAGGTCACTAGCTTCCAGGCCTCCCTGTTCATCTCCTATGTAATGGGCAGGCACTATGACATCAATACCATACGGCGTCTCTCCGAGTTGTTCTTCCAGCCAACTCAGTTCTACATCCAGTGCTTCTGGACTCAGGGCTACTGCTCCCAGTACGCCCAAGCCACCTGCCTTACTTACTGCAGCCACGACATCTCGCTGATGGCTGAAGGCCAGTATGGGGTATTCCATACCCAGCATGTCGCATATTCTTGATTGCATCGTATTACCTCTCCTTCTTAATCAAGTGGTCCGTCCTGTCAAGAACCATGGGTTCCATCAGTCGGATGGTGTATTCTCTGTTTGCTACACGCCTTGGAGTTTACCGATTTTTATCTCTGCTTCCAAGCGGCGGGTAACGTTACATTCTTTACACACAGGATGAACCACTGCTTACCATTGTACTTGTTTGACTGCATGGGTCAAAATTCGCAAGTAAAGACTTTCTTATCGCGAAAGTTATGGTGACAACTTCGATAAAAGCTCTGGTAAAGCTGTATTATTGCTTCGCGATTACACTTTTACACGAAGTGCGCTATAATTTTATACGACAGTAATGGACACGACTATTAACTTGGAGCGATAATATGGCAAATAACAATTCACAGTTGACAGATGAAGATTATCAGCGGTTGCTGGAACTGAAGACTGGTTTGAAGCACTATCTTAGGTGGAGTGAGCAGGCAGCCAAGAAAAACGGAATTACGCCAGCTCAGCATGAGTTACTACTGGCTGTTAAAGGGTATTCAGGTCAGCAGGGCCCGTCTATTAGCAATGTAGCCGAGTACCTGTTACTGAGACATCACTCTGCGGTGGGATTGGCTGATAGGGCAGAGAAGGCCGGGTTGCTTGTTAGGAAGGCAGACAGCGATGACCGGAGAGTTGTAAGACTGCGGTTGTCACCCAAGGGAAATCGCATTTTGGAGAAGCTTTCCGCCCTGCATCGCGAAGAGCTGGCGAGACTCTCTCAAAAGGGCCAATCGCTGTGGAAGGGTCTTGACTAGGTCACTAGGTTGTTCTAGGGTTCCCTGTGTCTACAGGTCATATATACAGACTGTAGCATAGACGGTTATTTGTAATACGCTGTGTAGAATTTATTTGTAGCTTTCCAATCGTATACAGTTGCGGCTATAATCTTTTTTATGGAAGATGATACCGGAGGGACAGGGATTGTAACTGAACAGGTGGAGATCTTACGTGCATCGGAGATACTCGCTGACATATCGGAAGCGCTGGGACGAGTATCGGGTGGTATGTATGGCAAATGTAAGTTGTGTGGGTCATATATACAGCGCGAGATACTGACAACTGACCCACTCGCTGACTTGTGTGGTTCATGCAATGTACCCGTTACCGATAGTGGAGTTGGCGCTGATAATACAGTTTTTTCTGGTGCTGCTGATCGCCGATATGATGATATATCTGGAGAATTGATATGAATTGGCTGGAAGAAGAGTTTGCCAAGGTAACGGCTCCGGATTATCTTAGCGAACTTTCTCGTGCCGACCTTCAAAGATTGAGGGAAATGCGTACCGAATGCGAGCGTGTAGAGGTTGTCTTATCATTTGGTCGCAGGATGACAGAGGGACGTATGGACTTGATCCGATCGGCACTAGATCGTTCTGAGTATGTTTCAGATGATGCCAGCAATTTATTGCGAGAGGAGGGGTACTTGATAGAGGATCTGGCATCCGCAATGGCTTCGGGTCCCTCCAGACCGCCTGGGCCGGGTAGATTGCCCAAGCCTTTTGCACCTGACTTCGTACCCGATTTCGGAATCAGCGATATCATGAGTGAACTCAACGCAATCATCAGTGAAGAGCGGTTGGTTAGTCTGCAGGCACTTGATCCAGAAGAGCTTTCTTATGCTCTCTCGGAGTTGGCCACAATAGAGTCACGCCTGTCCAGCCAGAGGCGTACGCTGCACGGTATCCTAGATTCCTTAGAGGGCGAGATAGCAAAACGATATAAAGATGGACTGGCAACTGTGGATTCTCTAGTCGATGAACGACGTGGCATGATTATCGGTTAAACTACTTGCATGGTTAAAGACTTACCAGATAGATTTCACGACTTGGGTTCCTTCATCAGGGAACAGCGCAGTACGGCCAGGATGTCGCTACGTAGACTCTCTGAATTGGCAGGCATATCGAATCCCTATTTGAGCCAGATAGAGCGTGGATTACGTAAGCCCTCTGCCGAAATACTCCAGCAGATAGCACGAGCCCTTAGAATATCTGCAGAGACGCTGTATATTCAGGCAGGTATACTTGAGCCACAGGGAACCGACCATGACTTGGTACGATCCATACTGGAGGATCATCGTATCAGTGAAGAGCAAAAGCAGGCATTGATCAGAATATACTTGTCGTTTTGTCGTGAGAATGATTGGGTAGCGGATGATGGAGTACCTCAGTCATCTGAGCATGCCAACTAGGACAACCCCAAATGAGGTACCTATTCCACAAATAACCATGCCTTTGGTGGATACTCTCAAATACTCCTCATCTTCTATGGGTTCCCGTTTGCTCCATGATACATTTTCCGCTCGTGCTATGCATTCCTCTATTCTTGATCTAAAAGCGACCGCAAACTCCGTCCGTAGGGGCGGGGAGGTTCACAGTTCGCCGAGCTCCCGAGCAGAGGATAACGTCACGCCATTGCCGGAGAGGATTGTTGGCGGTCGTTCCTCTGAAGATATCGGTCGGATTGCAGTTCTGTGTTTTCATGCCTCTCCGCTTGCTCAGCCGGGAGAAGGAGATGGCGGTGGTATGAGTGTATACGTGAAAGCTCTCTGTAGTGCACTGGCTCATCAGGGCATTGATTGTACTGTATATACCAGGGCAACTTGCGCTGATGAGCTTGGCGTACAAGAGGTAGAGCCTGGTTTCAGAGTGAACTATGTTAGTGCGGGGCCACTGGCACCTGTAGGTAGGGAGGCACTTTACGGGTTGGTGGGTGAGTTTACCCGATCAGTCGCAGATAGTCTGGCAATGGATGTTCGTTTACCGCAGGCAGTATATGCTAATTACTGGTTGTCTGGTATTACAGGGCTGTCGTTACGCCAAATTTTAGGGGTTCCGCTGGTCTGTACTTTCCATACGCTTTCCCGAGTCAGAAACGACGATTCACGCCAGCGGATAGAGGCAGAGCTAGAGGTAGTACGCGCTGCAGATCTACTTACCGTTGCTACATCGACGGAAGCTGGCGAACTTCGTGATCTATACGATGCGGCACCCGGTAAGATCAGTATTGTAACTCCGGGGGTGGATCACGCCTTTTTCCAGCCCGGCGATAAAATGCAGGCCAGGCGAGCTATCGGGCTTGCTCGAGCCGAGCAGAGTGATCCATTGCTTCTATTTGCAGGTAGATTACAGTCGCTGAAAGGAGCTCATATCGCTATTAAGACACTGAATGTACTTCATACCATGAAAGGGGGTCATCGTGCCAGACTGGTGTTGATAGGTGGCCCCAGTGGTACAGATGGAGAGCGTTATACCAGGGGTCTTCATGAGCTGGTAGGCAGATTGGGACTGAGTAGGTATGTACAGTTTATTCCGCCGGTTCCACATGAGGTCCTATCCAGTTATTATCGCGCAGCAGATGTATGTTTGGTTCCCAGCGAATCTGAATCCTTTGGGCTGGTTGCTTTGGAATCTATGGCTTGTGGTACTCCGGTTGTAGCACGTGCAGTAGGTGGATTGAGCAGCATGATAGATAATGGACGCAACGGATTTCTCATTGAAGGCACCTCTCCCGAAGATTTTGCGGTTGCATGCCATCGTCTGGTAACTGAGAATGACTTATTATACAACATGGGTATGGTTGCCAACTGGTGCTCGCTACGATATACTTGGGCAGCAGCTGCCAGAGATTTCATAGAGGCGCTCGACTATGTAGTTGCTGATCAGAATCGTCAAGATCGAGAAGAGTATTGCAGTGTTGGCAGTTAATCGAGGTAATCAGGACAGGGATGACCGGCAGTGGTCTAAAGCCAAGCAGGCTGATACTTCGTGTTGACTTCCTCCGGTGGCTCCAAGCAGCCGTCTGCTAATATTTGTATTGTAGGGGGAGGCAAGATGGGTAGTGCACTGGCAGGTGGTATTCTCAGGTCAGGTGTTGTGTCGCCGGAGCAGTTGGCCATCGTGGAAAGCATGTCAGATCGTAGGGAAGTACTGACTACGCTTTTTCCTGCTGAGGTATTGATTACCGGAGATATAGTTTCGCTGGAGCGTTCTGTCGACAGTGTCATATTGGCAGTCAAGCCCGCCGATATCGAGAGCGCATGTAGGGGCATAGCAGCACTAGATCCACTTCCATCGAGAATGTTGTCAATAGTTGCAGGGATTACCATTGATCGGCTGCAGAGCTCGCTTAGAGTGGATATTCCTGTAATTCGTTCAATGCCAAACACTCCTGCACTGGTAGGTGCAGGGGTGTCAGCACTTGCTCCAAGCAGTAAGTGTACTGAAGAGGACATCCTATGGGCAGAGCGGATACTGGGTGCGGTAGGTGCGACTGTCAGGCTGGAAGAAGAATATCTTGATGCGGTGACTGGATTGTCTGGGTCAGGTCCTGCTTATATATTTTTAGTGGCAGAGGCATTGGTAGAGGGAGGTGTCTTGGTAGGGCTTGATCGCGCTACGGCAGGAACACTGGTGGCAAATACTATTCTTGGCGCAGCTAGACTCTGGCTCGAGACCGGAGAAGATCCGGCAGCGCTTAGGGCTCAGGTGACATCACCGGGGGGAACTACTGCAGCAGGGCTGTCAGTTCTGGAGCAGAGGGCAATTCGCGCTGCATTTCAAGATGCTGTCCAGAAGGCTACGTTGCGATCACGTGAGCTGGGTCATTGACCAAACACGTCCCGCAAGTCCCCTGGCTTTGGCCATGGGGAGGATGTCAGCTGTTGCTCATGACTCAAGTCGACGGTTATGTGGTGCGGATATGGTAATCCAGTGTAGTGTCTGGTCACGCTGTATGTCGTAGCCTACATGCCAAGAGCGTACGTGTCTAGGCGGCAGCGTACGCTATGGTTTGGCCACGCTGTATGTCGTAGCCTACATGCCAAGTGGATGGTGGCATGCTACCAGATGGCTTGGACTCAATTCGATCATGTCGGGCTGGGTGGAGGCGCATAGAGCATCGGCATAGGGACATCTGGTGTGGAATCTGCATCCAGAGGGGGGTGCCAGAGAGGATGGAACCTCATGAAATTGCCATTTCTCATTGGGAGCTCTACCAGCGATTGGGATTGTTGGTACTTCATCTTGATCTGTCGTGGATAGCGGGTAATGATCTTGTCTGTTGTTGTTAGCAGAAGCATATTTTGTACTGAATGTATTGTCACCGTCTTGTCCATCAGTACTGTCTTGTCCACCAGTACTACTGGAAGCGCCTTCTGTACCTGAGTCATGCCGTTGTTCATCCCCTTGTCCATTCCCTTGTAGAGGTGGATGGATTTTCCCGGAAGGGACAGAATTGAGCAACTCATTGGTATATGGATGCATGGCATGATCGAATATCTCTGTTGTGGGTGCACTTTCGCATAGTCGTCCCATGTACATGACCGCTATACGGTCACTTATACTCCTTACTACGGCCAGATCATGAGAGATAAACAACATGGATAGCTGGTATCGTGCTTGAATCTCATTCAGTAGATTCAGGATCGTTGCCTGGACAGATACATCCAGAGCGGAGACTGGCTCATCGCAGATAAGCAGTTCAGGAGAGAGCATCAATGCTCTGGCAATGCTGACGCGTTGGCATTGACCCCCGGAGAGTTGATATGGCATGCGATCCGATACTAATTCGGGATCCAAGCCCACTTGCTCCAGGAGGGTAGTGGCACGTTGTATTCGCTCATTTGCTGTACCTATGGACCAGATGGACATTGGCTCCATGACCGTGTTCAGGATCTTTCGGCGCGGGTTTAGTGATGAGATCGGATCCTGGAAGATGAACTGAACTTTTTGTCGTAATTTTCGTGATTCTTTTGCAGATATTCCGTCAACTTCAGTACCTGATATGACGATATTCCCTCGGGTTACCCTAATGAGGCCTGCTATGGCTTTGCCAGTTGTAGTCTTTCCACATCCCGACTCTCCCACCAGGCCAAGCGTCTCTTTGTGGGATATTGAAAGATCTACACCTGATACGGCATGTACCAGCTTATGAAAGCCCTGAGCTATCTCTACGTGCAACCCCCGCACTTCCAGTACTGGCTGGTCAGATAGCAGCGTATCGGTGGAGCTTCCTGCTCTCATGGACGGGGGATGCGGTTGCCGGGCACTCATTTATGCAAGTCCTCTATGTCTACTGTACTTGGAAGGGAGTCCGTATCTGGTGGTGTATATACAGGTAGGTGAGGATTCCAACAGGCACACAGGTGCACGGGCAATTGTGCAGATAAGCGGGCGCTACAGTCTGTCAACTGTGGTTTCTCACGCTTGCATCGTTCTATAGGGGCATCGCAGCGGGGTTCGAATGGACATCCATTACCAAGCTCAGCCAGATTGGGGGGATGTCCCGGGATCGTTTTGAGGTGGGCATGCGGTATAGCATCAAACTTCGGTGCAGTATCGAGTAAGGCGCTTGTATATCTCATGGTGGGGTGTTTTATTATATCGTCCGTAGCACCATATTCCACGATAGAGCCAGCGTACATGACAGCCATAGAAGACGAGATGCTTGCGGCTACACCAATATCGTGGGTAACGAATATGGCAGCCATGTTACGTTCTCTTACCAGAGTGGCGATGAGATCAATGATCTGTCTCTGTATAGTTGCATCAAGGCCAGTAGTCGGTTCATCAAGTATGAGAAGAGATGGGTTGCATGATATGGCGATTGCAATGGCGACTCTCTGGCGTAACCCGCCTGAAAGTTGAACGGGATATTGCTTATATCGTGCTTCAGCGTCAGGTATGCCAACTGATTTCAATAGTGATATAGCCATCTCACGGGAGTGCTTTTTTGACATAGAGAGACGCTTCCTCAGACCTTCGGATACCTGATTCCCTACTCTCATGACTGGATTCAGCGATGTCATGGGGTCCTGGAATACTATAGACATGTCCAAGCCCCATACTTGACGTAATTGGGAATCGCTCATGGATAGTAGGTCTTTTCCCTTTAGAATGATTTTACCGGTCGATTGTACCTGAGCGGTAGGGAAGAGCCGCATGATTGATCTACATAACGCAGTCTTGCCTGATCCCGATTCACCCACTATAGCCATCGTTTCTCCTGCGTTTAGAGTAAACGATACATCGTTTACCACTTTTATCCAGTTGCTCTTTACTTTGTTACTGTTTGTTCCGCTGGCTACCGTAGCATACTGGGTAGTGAGGTGCTCTACTACCAACAGCGGCGGTCGATCTGTCGAACTCATAGCTGTGCTTCCCTTACGTCAAGACGGGCGCTTAGTTTGTCTGCTATCAGGTTTAGTGCAAGCAGTACTGAGAACATAGCTATTGTTGGAAAAAGTGATATCCATGGATCGGTCGATAGGAATGTACGACCTTCTGCAATCATGTTGCCCCACGATGGAGCCGGTAGGGAGATAGAGAGCCCGAGAAATGCCAGGGAGCCCTCTCCGACTATAACGATAGCTATACCGAGCAACGCGTAGGACACTATAGATGATGCGACATTCGGTAGCACTTCGCGTATCAATATCCTGGTACGACTTGCTCCAAGGGCATAGGCGGCCTGTACAAAGTCTCTACTTGAGATAGAAATAGTTGCAGCACGCACGACCCTGAACAGGGGTGCAATACTGAGAAAGGCAAATTCTAGTACCAGTTTGAGTAATGTGGGCGGAGAGAATGCAGCGATGGCAAGTAATAGTAGAAGCGGTGGAAATGCCAGGATAATATATGCGAGTGCGTTTGATATTGAATCGAAGGGACCTCCCAGGTATCCGGATACCAATCCCAGGCTCCCTCCAATAAGAGTACCTATTGCGATAGATGCAAACCCAAGTATAAGAGATACTCGTGATCCAAATATTATTCGTGACAAGATATCCCTTCCCAGCTCGTCAGTACCGAGAAGGTGAGCCAGGCTCGGCCCCGCGAATGGCGCCCCTACCCCTACTGTATCCGGCGAAGGCAGCGGAAGAAGGTTGGCAAATATCGCAGCCAATATGACAAGCCCCAGCCATCCGACGGATATCCAGAATGACCACCCCAGTTGTTTTGGCTTGTTGCCGGGTATGTGCGATGGCGATTCAAGCATTTCTTACCCTTGGATCCACTATGTGATAGAGGATGTCTACCAGAAAATTTACCAGTACGAACAGCGCTGCCAGTGTAAGTATGACCCCTTGTGCCATCAGATAATCACGAGCGTAAATACTGTTCACGAGCAGTAGCCCCATTCCGGGTAAGTCAAAAAGATATTCCACCACAACGGCACCCCCTATGAGCGAGCCGACATTGATTGCTGTAGCGGTCATCAAAGAGAATGTAGAGGGACGCAACACATGTCTGTACATTATTTGGCGCCGTGTCAGTCCCTTTGAACGTGCCAGTGATACGAAGTCTTCTTTCAGAGTTGCTATGAGATCACCCCTCAGGAGTCGGAAGTATATGGCTATTGATCCTATTGCAAGAGTAATTGATGGAAGGATCATATCGTGCAGGTTACTGACAGGATTGGACAGTAACGGAGTATATCCAGTTGCAGGAAACAAGTGGATGACAACTGCAAATATAAGCACGAGAGGTACTCCTACCACAAATGCGGGAAGCGATAGTCCTCCGAGTGACATGGCTGTCGCGGCACGATCTATTAGTCCTCCTGGCCTCTGCGCAGCTGCCATTGCAAGCGGTACAGCGATGGCGAAGGATATGATCTGGGATAAAATGACCAGTTCTATGTCTACCGGAAGAGCATGTCCGATAGCAGAGCTAACACTTTGATTGGTTATATAGGAGGTTCCGAGATTCCCCTGTAGCATCCTACCCAGCCAGGTCACGTACTGTGTAAGAAGAGGTTTGTCGAGCCCAAGTTGTTTTGTGATCTTGGCTACCGCATATGGAGTGGCTCCAGGACCTAAGATTGCATAGGCAGGGTTGCCCGGTAGTAGGTGTATCAAAAAGAACACCCCGGCACTCACCACAAGCAGCACACCCGCCAGTATGGCCAGTCTGGTGGATATCTTTAGTGCAAGGGTCTTCAATTTTTTATTTGGCGAAATCTTTGGAGAGATTTATCTCGCTGGCCAAGGGTAGGCAGTTTATTGCAACCATATCTGTGTCGGCCATATTACCCCACCTTCCAACGCCAGAGCCTTGCCACCCGATGGTGAGGTGGGATTTCCGAAGTTCATGACATTTGGCCTTCCTATGATAGCCCACAATCCACGATTGGTCCATATGTAAGGGAGGTCTACAGCAAAGCGTTTTGCTACGTTCTGATAGGCCTCCGCCCTGGCAGCCGGATCTGGGTTGGTTCTACCTATATGCAGGTAACTGTTCAGCTCAGGATCGTTGTTGCCGGTGAAGTTGGCAAATGACGGCGAATGCCAGAATGGCCAGTTGCAGTCTGGATCAGGTGCCGCGAATTGTGTCCAGTTGTCTGCCTGGTACTTGCCGCTGATAGCGTTTTGTATCAGGGTTGCTTCGTCGTAGAATTCCAGTGTTACCTTCATACCGACCGACTGCCACATGCTTTGCCAGAGTTGTCCTATCTCACTCTCGGTTGTATTGGCTGCAGTGGCGGCAAGGCTGAAGGATACGGTCTTCCCTGTTTCATGCTCCACTTCCTTTATCAGCTGAGTTGCTTTGGCAGGATCGTAGCTGGGATATCCGGTAGGGGAGTAGTATTTACTGCCTGGGAAGAACGGACCTGTAGCAAGCTCTGGAAGGCTATTGGCTACTACGGTGTTCATCCTGGAAGTGTCGGTGGCATATGCCAATGCCTGGCGCACCCGTATGTCATTGAATGGTGCAGATTTGGTATTGAGCATGATGAAGTTCACATCCGGCTCGCCTATTGTCGAGTGGGCATCGTCTATATATGAGTATCCTGGATTATGCTGGTAGGTTACGATTACCGCCGTAGTATCTGTGTGCATGAGGCCCAGTACACCCGAGCGGAGACTGGCTGAACGCGATGCGGAACTCGGTATCGGCTTGTATTCGATCGAATCAAGATATGGCATCCCCTTGCGCCAGTAGGATGTATTACGGGTAGCTTTCATGTGATCATTAGGTATCCACTCCACGAAACGGAAAGGCCCGGTGCCTACTGGATTAGATGCGCCGTTTTTGGCCTTCAACATACTGGGTGCAGCTATCCAGCCCAATTGTGCCCCTACCGCTCCTGTCAACTGGGCAGGGAAGGCTACCCATGGCTCGTTCATCTCTATATCCAAGGTGAGCTCTCCGGTTGTCTTGACGCGCTTTATATTGGTGGTGAATACCGAGAAGTCAAGAGATTCACGGAATGTCTCGATATTGTACGCTACAGCACCCGCATCGCAAGGTGTCCCATCGTGAAAGGTAACGCCTGGCCGCATGGTGATTGTCCATACGGTATAGTCAGGATTTGGCGTAAGGGATTGGGCAAGATAGGGCTGGATTGATCCGTCGGCCATCACGATAGTGAGAGGATCAAAGAGAGCGCGGGCATACATCACTCCACTTGCTGACCATGGGGAGCTGGTGGGATTGAATCCAGCTTGTTCTGAGTCTATGCCTATCGTAAGATGACCTCCTCGCTTTGGAGGAAGGGTACTTACTGCATGGTCCAGAGGCTTGGCAACAGAACTGGAGTGTGAGCTGGAGCAACTGGACAGCAGTAAGGGGCCTCCTATTCCTATCGCTCCTACTCCTGCGGCTATACCGAGAAACCTTCGACGGTCGAATGTTGGTAGGCAGGTATCATTCCCATGGCTAAAGCCAGGGGCTTGCGGGGCGTGTTTGGTTATTTTGTTCTCAGATTGTTTCGTTGGGTCCCCCTGACCGACACTGTCCCTGCTCACGCCTGATGTTCTTGGAATACTCCTCAAATAGTTGTCTTTACTGGTAACAGTGGATCTTGTTGGTGTATTCTTCATAATATTATGTTATCACTTACAATATTCACCTACATGGATATTGATCGAAAAGCGACTGCAAACTTCGTCAGTGAGGGTGGGGAGGTTCACATACATGGATAGCGTATACGGAGATCGCTTATGATCAAGATTGCTTTTTTGGGTACAGGATTGATATCGTGGGCACACTCGCTCTCCCTCAAGGCAATGATAGACAGTGGCGTGATAGATGCCCGCATAGTATCATGTTATGATGTAGATGAAGAGCGTTCAGGACAGTTTGCCTCCATCCACGGCTGTGATGCAATGCATAGTGCAGAGGATGCCCTTGGTGGAGTGGATGCGGTATGGATATGTACTCCAACTGTACAGCACAAGCCGTTGATCGAGATGGCAGCCAGACTTGGAATTGCAGTATTCAGCGAGAAGCCACTTGGCCGCAGTATGGCAGAAGTTGAAGATATTGCTGGTAGTGTCCGAGCATCTGGCATCCCTTTCCAGGTAGGTCTGGTATTGCGTACCTGCCCGGTATTCGTCAGGCTAAAGGAGACAGTAGAAGAAGGTAATTTGGGCAGGCCAATGGCTGTGTCGTTCAGAGACGATCAGTTCTTTCCTATCCAGGGACACTACGCATCTACGTGGAGAGGTGATCGAGAACAGGCCGGCGGTGGTACCGTAATAGAGCATTCCATACATGATCTGGATATACTTCAATACTGCTTTGGACGGGTGAATAGTATCTCTGCTACCACATCTAACTTTGCAGGTCATATAGGCATTGAAGATGTCGCAGTTGCTGATTTTGAATTTGATGGAGGGATGCGTGCCGCTCTGGTCAGCGTGTGGCACCAGTTGTTGACTCGGCCGTCCACTCGTCGCTTGGAAGTTATCTTTGAACGTGGCATAGTCTGGTTGGATAATGATTTTACCGGTCCATTGCATGAGATGACAGAGAAGGGTGATGAGTTGGTACAGTGCCCACCACCTACATGGGTGAGCGAACTGCCGTTGCCCGAAGGAGAGATAGGGCTTGCTATACGCATGTACGCCCAACAGGACAGGAATTTTATCGATTCATTGGTATCTGGTGAGGCTCCATCGCCGTCTATTGATGATGCAGTACAGGCTCATGTGATGGTGGATGCGGTATATTCATCTGCCGCTGCCGGTCATCCGGTCAAACTGTAACACGAGCAATTGACCGGACAGGATACTGATTGTTGATGAATATATGGGCTGCCGGTCATCCGGTCAAACTGTAATATGAGAGACCTGTAAATACGCTAACATAGTAAAATGGACTTCAGGAGAATTAACGACTTACCACCTTATGTATTTGCTCAGATAGATCAGCTTAAGCTGCAGGCTAGGAGGGCAGGTAAGGACGTAATAGACATGGGCTTTGGCAATCCGGATATTCCTTCTCCCGGGCTGGCCGTGGAGAAGCTGATAGAATCTGCACGTAATCCAAAGAACCACCGTTACTCAGCCAGTAGAGGTATTCCCAAATTGCGCCAAGCTATATCTTCATTGTATCTGCGCAGGTTTGGAGTAGAGATAGATCCTGAGACAGAAGTGGTGACCACCATGGGAGCAAAGGAGGGGTTGTCGCACTTGATGTGGGTGCTTTCTGGACCTGGAGACAGCGTGCTGGTCCCATCTCCTTCGTACCCTATACACATCTATGCGCCAGTATTCGCCGGGGCGGATGTACGTCAGGTGCCGCTTGGTCCGGCAGCTAATCCGGATGTGTTTTTTGATTCGCTCATGGAGGCATGGGAGTCCACCTGGCCGCGTCCAAAGGTGGTCGTATTGTCGTTTCCCCACAATCCAACCACTATCTGTGTAGATATTGATTGGATGACCAAGTTGGTCAACTTTGCCAGGGAGCACGACGTAATACTCGTCCACGATTTTGCCTATGCTGATATAGCTTTTGATGGATATTCCCCACCGTCCATCCTGCAGGTCCCCGGAGCGAAGGAGGTTTCGGTCGAGCTTTACTCTCTGACCAAATCGTTTTCCATGGCAGGATGGCGAGTGGCATTTACAGTCGGTAATACAGAGGTGGTACAGGCGCTCACCAAGCTAAAGAGTTACTTGGATTATGGAACTTTCCAACCAATCCAGATCGCCTCCATAGTAACTATGAACGAAGCTCCTGACTACCCCAAGCTAGTCAATGAAACATACCAGTCGAGAAGAGATGCTCTCTGTGACAAGCTTGCAAGCATAGGATGGGAGGTAGCCAAGCCTAAAGGTACCATGTTTGTATGGGCACCTATCCCGGATGCTTACAGGGATATGGGTTCACTTGAATTTGCCAAGTATCTTGTGTCTGAGGCCGAGGTAGCTACTTCACCGGGTATAGGGTTTGGACCGGGTGGAGACGGCTTTGTACGTTTTGCTCTGATAGAGAACGAGCAACGTATTGGACAGGCAGCTCGTAACTTGAGAAAGGCTCTCACCAGGCTCTCCTGATATATACGGTGATGCTGTGAGTGCACTGCTGGTGCCGTTTATGTCGTTGCCGTCTGTACCACCTGCAGCAAGTAGTCGTTTTCAGCGGGGGCATAACTGCCAACATTATGCACACAGCCTGGCTTGGTTCTTTGTAGCTAAAGTCTACTCAAAGTGCAACGGTTAGCTTATTTTTAGCCAATTGCACGGTGTTTTATTTACCGAGTTGTGCTGTCTGTTCAGTCCAGTATTATCTTTATACGATATTAGTTCGTCTGGGATAGGCTACCTGTGGATCTGTCATTACGTTTATGAGGTATGGTGCCTGAGCGTCAAACGCTCGTTTCAATGCCGGTGCAAGCTCAGCTGGTTCCTTCACGGTTTCTCCGGCCCCGCCCATTGCTTCTACTATGATGTCATAGTGTGTCTCCTGTCTCAGATTCGCTGCGACATCGTATCCGTAAATAGCCTGCATGGGATGTTTCTCTAGTCCCCAGATACCATTGTTCCCCACTATTATGACCACAGGTAAATTGTGTCTTACAAGCGTATCGACATCCATACCGGCAAAACCGAAAGCACCATCACCCTGCAGTAATACTACCTGTCTCGATGGATACAGTATTCTAGCCGCCATGGAATACCCTATTCCACAGCCCAGACAACCATATGGTCCTGGATCTAGCCAGCATCCAGGCTGATAACTATCTATCAGTCTGCCTGCGTAGCTGACGAAGTCTCCACCGTCACCTACGATTACTGCATCTTTGTCTAGTAACTTGATGAGTTCACCGTAGATACGTGCTGGGTGTATCGGTGAAGAGTTATTTTCCAGGTCAGTATTTTCCTCTTTCCTTATGCTGTTTTCAGCCTGACGAATCTGGTCGATCCACTCCATGTGAGTATTGCGCATAGAGGTACTTATAAGCCTGGATAGACGATCTCCCAGGTAGGTAAGTATGCCTGTGATATCTCCTGTCACCGATATTTTGTTATTGTTCAACTGATTCTGTTCGTGGAATTGCTCGGATGAGTGAATGTTGCTGTTTGTTGCAGTTGCGTTCTCTGGCTGCAAACCGACATCTGTTATATGTACTACCTTTGCATTGCCGAACCTACCATAATTCAGTCGGAAGTCCAGCGGAGTGCCTATTACTACCACCAGGTCTGCCTCTGCGAGTTTGGATCTGGTTCGTGAAAATGATAATGGGTGAGATGCTGGAAGGCATCCTCTACCCTGGCCGTTGGAGTATACGGGGAATTGTCCCTCTTCTGCAAGGTATTTTAATTGTTCAAACGATCCCGCCCACCAGAGGTCACTCCCTATCATGATGGCAACCCTATCCATATTTGCCATCAGGGAGCAGACCTCATCGAGTCGC
>JAJZWK010000019.1 GCA_021846725.1 Actinomycetes bacterium
AGACTGTCCAAACCACCGAGTGACCACCCAAGTGAGGGTGGCAAAAAACGACAGGAATGACCGGCAAATTACGCAGGAATAGTCAAGAAGGCCGCGGCCAGCTGTTGGTAGCTTGATTTGGTCTGATTCGACATTATATGGTATCATTGTGTATACAGGCATCTGCTGGAAGAGAGATGATCTTCATTGGATGTGTTCACATCTATTTACACCCATTCACAACTTTGGCCAGAATGCCATTTATTGCTACGGACATTGCTACATAAATTGCTAAAGTACCAGGTAGATACGTATATAGGTTGTCTCTCCTTAGGAATATCACTACTATTCCGTATAGTTGAGAGGTGCGTCCAAATAGGATGTTGGGCTATACTTATCAGTTGGATGCGGATGGAGTGGTGGAGTGGCGGAGCAGGGTAATGGAGTGGTGGAGTGGTATATGCTTGTTACTGGAACCTTTTAAGCGAAAGGATGGATGATGCGAGCTGTAATTCTTGACCGTACCGGACCTGTTGAAGATTCTGTCTTGAGGATTGGAGAAGTCGATAAACCCGTAGCCGGTCCAGGTGAGGTGGTAATGAAGGTATCGACTTGTGGCGTATGTCACTCGAACCTCCATATGATAGAGGGAGACTGGGTAGATGGTGGAGTCCCCGCCTTTTTGCCGATTATCCCGGGTCATGAGGTAGTTGGGGTGATTGATTCGCTCGGATCAGGAGTGGATTGGTTGCATCTTGGTCAGAGGGTTGGTGTTCAGCCGTTATGGAGGACTTGTGGGCATTGTGAGTACTGTTTGTCGGGAGAGGAACAGCGTTGTCAAGACAAAGACATCACAGGTGAGACTGTCCATGGTGGCTATGCAGAGTACATGTTAGCCAAAGCACTGCATTGTTATCCAGTGCCGGATGAGATAGGCGACGTCGAGGCTGCACCGCTTTTCTGTCCAGGTATTACTGCTTATTCTGCTGTTGCCAGAGCTTCTCTGTCTCCCAGCAAGCGTGTTGCAGTATTTGGAATAGGTGGTGTCGGCCATATGGTACTGGAGTTTGCTACCCTGACTGGGGCAGAGGTAATAGCAGTTACTAGAAGTATTGTACACGGGGATGTTGCCAGTACTCTCGGTGTCAATCAGGTAATCAATGCAGCTGAAGTAGATGTCGTAGATGCAATCAAAACGATGGGAGGAGTAGACGCGAGCATCGTCTTTGCCCCTGCAGATGAGGTGGTTCGTCAAGCTATAGATGTTACCAGACCAGGAGGAACGGTGGTAGTGGGTGTGCAGGTCGATCTGGGGAAATTTCTCTTTGCTGACGAAAAAAAGATAGTAGGGTCAGTAATAGGCCCGCGGCATAGAATGAATGATGTATTGAGATTGGCCGCTCAAGGGAGAGTAAAGCCAGTATGCGACGTGTTTTCTTTGGAAGAGGCTCCAGAGGTTCTGAGCAAATTAAAGCACGGTGAAATACGCGCCAGAGCCGTCTTGAAGATTTAGATTAGGCTGCTCGGTATGCCTCGGTAACGGCCGGGATGGAGGCAAGAGACTCCAACGCTCGTTTTTCAAGTGCTCTTACTCGCCGGACACCCATGCTCAGCTCACTGGCGCATTTTTGAAGCGATGCAGGTTTGCCGCCATCCAGGGCATAGCGTAGAACGATAACATTTCTTTCAGGCTCGGGCAACTTTTCTATTGCATTTCTTATCTCGTCAAAAAGAATGTCCATTTCTACTGAGTTCTCAAAATCACTTGTATGCTGATCCTTGAGTAACTCTCCAATCGTTGTACCGGTATCATCACCGGTAGGTTGATCTATACTTGCAACGACACGAGCTAGATTGGTCAACTTCCTGACATTTTCTACGCTTGTGCCCGTTTCAGACGCTATTAATTCATCAGAAGGTCGTTCTTGACTATTCGATGTTATATTCCATGACGCTATATCTATTTTATGGGCATGTTCAGCTACTTCCATGGGTAGTCTTATGGCGTTTGACTGGCTTTGTATAACGCGCTGCAGTGATTGCCTAATCCACCAGCTAGCATATGTAGAAAATTTAAAGCCTTTATTGAAGTCGAACTTCTCGACTGCGCGCATGAGACCAAATGTACCTTCTTGTATGAGATCGGCCAGTTCTACACCACGATTCTGGTAACGCCGTGCCCAGTGAATTACCAGTCGTAAGTTGGCTTCTACCATGCGATTTTTCGCATCTTGATCACCAGCGGCAATTCTGCGTGCCAAGTCATCTTGTTCTTCAGGTGAAGCCATTGGGTATCTATCAAGATTACCCAGAAAGGTGTGCATTGAATCGCCCGTTCCTAATTGTTGTTTATTCACGATGGATGCTATCTCCTCTACTCAATATACCGTATCATCTACTTCTTTCTATTTATTACAACGCGTGAAGTATGATAATAATTCCCATAACGGGTATAAATATTATCTATAGGGAGAATATTATGAATAGCGGTGCGCGTGTACAATGAAACCTGAGTATGATTGGAACGCGAAATAATCGAAATAATAATGAGAATTCCAGGCGAATAAAACGGATCGCAGGTAGCAGAAAGATGAGCGATAGGCGGATCCGTCTGGAGCACAGAAGACATCCAGGTAATATCCTAATGGCAGGCTTGAAGATCTCCTCTGAAGAGGTATTAGGAATAGATTTATTTCGTAAGAGTATAGTACGCACGCGGATAGCCGGAGGTAATTATGATGTTTACGGTCTGGACGATCACGGAGAGCGGTTGTCTACTCCTACCGAAGCAGAGTTGGGTGTTTCAGAGAGTACCGTGGAACGGCTGTCAGGAGGTAAACGGCTGTCAGGAGGTAAGAGAAGTCAGTCAAGCGATAGACTGAAGGTCTTGTCCCTTATGCGGCGTGACGAACCATACGTAGGATATTCTACATTTCCTGACGTTGTGACTGTTTCTGAGGAGATTGAGTTGCATGGTGTGTTGGCACGCCGACATGGGAGGAAGATACTTGAGGAGGTATCTGTACCCTTGACTCGTACCTTGTTTGGCTTTGCCGGATGGTCTATACCGTACTGGGATTTCACTGGAGACTACCCGTCGGTTGTCTTGTTGAAAAGGCCATTCTATATTATGTTGTTTCTACGCGACGATGGGACATCTTGGGCACGCTTGGCGACCTCTGATGTGGATATGATGATGCCGGTATCGGATGAAAGCGTGAAAGCTTACTTGAAAGAGAGACCGGATGGGACTATTGAGGGTAAGGATATAGAGCTTATTACCGGGAAGAGGCCGTATTATCTGCTTACTACGTTGCAGCCGCCCCATAATGGGAATTGCTATAAAACGCTTTCGGCAATTATTACAGCTTGATCAGAAATGCACCGCCAAGTGACGATGTCGAACTGCCCCACAACTCGTTCCCACAACTTCTGCCCCACAATTCGTCCCCACAATGCGAAAAAAGTGGTTGCACCTGTCGTGATAATGCACCTGTCGTGATGATGCAGGTAAGGCGCTTACGCGTTGTCGATTATGCGTGTAATCCAGCGAAAAACACCTGCATCAAGGGATATGATAAGCCGCTCCAGAAAACCTAGGCATTCCTAGGCACTCCTTTTCTTTTCGCTCTCCAGCCGTTGAGTCTCTAAGTATTGTTTATACTTCTGTTGTGTGCAAGTGTACGGGTTAGTTTTCCAGAGGCAAGATCCTCTGCCATTGCCCATCCACACACGATGACCCTATCCCCTTTATACGGGTCTATACCATCAAAAAGTGGTGCAGATTCTTCTACCACGTTACCCCCAGTTGCAACAGTTAGATTGGCAGCACCAAGTATCATATCTTCACTGGCTTCCAGCCTGAATGTATGTTCATCGACACAGCCATCAACATTGAATCGCTTAGCGATCCTTCTTACCCATGCCCTCTCTTCACCTGTTGGTTTGTATTGTAAGCGAGGTACTACATCATGCAATTCATTGAACAACGTATATGCCGATGGATTCATCAACATTGCGCACATTAATACATCCTCATCAGGGAAGGCTAAGACAGATTTTCTGAATTGTTCAGCAAGAAGAATATTGGTTGCCTTAATCGCTTTTCCGGTTCCGTCGGCATCTGCAAGTCCTATTATTATAGCCGGAGTGCCACCTATGCGTTCCAAGCTGAAAAATGAGTATGCTCTTAGTTTCTTTCCTTCAAACACGGTCGTATTGAGTATCCATTCGTCTCGTTGCTTGGATAGAAATCCCACGTCGAACATCCCCGACTTGGCTACAGACAACTGTGCCATTGCTTCGAACTCAGAATCGCTAAGTAATGAACAATCTTTTGTGTTAACTTCAAACCCCATGTTGCTCTGTATTCAACTATAGCATATGGAGAGAGGAGATGTGAAAGCAACAGGGAGGAATGGTTATAGCTCCTTGCCTCGTGTTCATACAGATGCTAGAGGTGCCTGATATAATCTCCATCGTGCCATGATGGTTATAGCTCCTTGCCTCGTGTTCATACAGTTACAGTATATTAACTGCTCCATTGAATGATTCCTTGAGTTCACCCAATAGCCCGGTTCTTGAATCTACTGAGTAGCACGCGGGAAGCAGAAATGACTTATCTTCCACATGTAGCACTACGCGTTCTGTGCCTGGATATTCCTCCAATATTTTCTTGAATCTTGTTACTCCATTTCGGTCGAGTAATTGACCGGGGATACCCAGGTGTAGGTTGGCGTTGTCGGCATTGAGATGAGGATTTGTCATCTCCAGCGCAATCAATTTCAACTCGTCATCACGTGTATCTACTCTGCCCTTTACTAGAAGTACCATGTCATCCGTTATGCCTTCTCCAAGCGTATCCAGCGCTTTCGAAAATGCCGTAACCTCTATAGATGAGGTTGTGTCGTCCAAGACGAAGGTTACCATAGGGTCGCCCTTCTTGGTTCTTCTGTGCTTGATGGCTGTGATGACTCCACATAGCGTACATATAGTACCTTCACTCAGAGAGTATCGTGTATCGCCCTCTTCCAGTAATTCTTGTTCGCTGGAGCTTTCTTTTCGCAATTCCAATATACTCATATCGGCAAGCATTCGAGCCGCTTCTTTGAACTTATCCATTGGGTGCCCGCTGACATAAAGTCCGAGCATCTCCTTTTCCTTGGCCAATTTTTTTGGATACTCCATCTCTTCTTTGGGTATCTCTATTGACCTGATGTCATATAACAGGCTATCTTCATCATTATCCATCATGGAAAATATTGTGGATATACCAGCTTCTTCGTCCTTTCTCTGATTGACGCACTTGTTGGCTATTGATTCTGCTACGTTCAGTAAGCCCTGTCGCGAATAACCAAACGAATCGAATGCACCGGCAGGTATTAAGGCTTGCAGTACACGTTGACTAAGTACCATCGAGGGTACTCTCATGCAAAAGTCATAAAAATCCCTGAAAGGTCCATTGAGTTCACGTTCTTCGATAATTTTTCTTGTAACTCCTGCTCCGACATTTCTGATTGCTGCAAGGCCAAACAGTATGCAGTCTACTCCATCACGTCGTGATGGAGTAAAATCCTCTTGTGAGAGGTTGACATCCGGAACAAGTACATTGATATTCATCGCTTTGCACTCGGAGAGCAATATGGCAGTTCTATCCTTGTCGTCTCCGACTGAAGTCAAGAGTGCGCTCATGTATTCTACGGGATAATGAACTTTGAGCCAGGCGTTTTGGTATGCTATGAGAGCATATCCATAGGAATGGGATTTATTGAAAGCGTAGTCGGCAAATGGTTCTATGATGTCAAATAGCTGAGTACCTATCTTTTCACCATAGCCGTTTGCTATGCATCCCTGTACGAACTTATCACGTTCTTTGGCAATCATTTCACGATCTTTTTTACCGCACGCCTTACGTAGGTTGTCGGCTTCTTCTAGGGAGTATCCCGCAAAGCGCTGAGCTACACGCATGACGGATTCTTGGTAAATCATAAGTCCATAGGTATCGGCGAGTATTGGCTTCAGATCATCGTGCAGGTAAGTAATGGGCGACCTTCCGTTTTTTCTGTCTGCATAATCACGGTGCATATTGGCGGCCATCGGTCCCGGCCTGTACAGTGCTACCAAAGCTGCAATGTCATCGAAGCAGGTCGGCTGGAGGGACCTCATCAGGCTACGCATCTGAGTTCCTTCGAGCTGGAATATGCCTATAGAGTTCCCCTTACATAGTAAGTCGTATACTTTACTATCGTCAAGTGGTATATTGTCTATATCGATACGTTCATGCGTAGTGCGTTCTATGATATCCAGTGTGCGGCTGATGACTGAAAGATTGCGAAGACCCAAGAAGTCCATTTTCAAGAGTCCCAGTTTTTCCACTCCATGCATTTCGTATTGAGTAACAAGAGGAACTTCACCAATTTCCTTCCCGGATTCAGGTTTACGTTGTACCGGTAGATATTCGATCAGAGGTTCTTTCGTAATTACTACTGCAGCAGCATGAATGCTGTCCTGGCGTCTAAGCCCCTCGAGTCCGCGTGCTACGTCTACTATTTGTTTTACATCCATGTCTTCGTTGTACATAGCTCGAAGTTCGCCAGCAGCAGCATAACCTTCTTCGTAGCCGGGGGTCTTTTCGAAGCATGCACTTAGTGGGGTGTCTCGTCCCATGACAAGGGGAGGCATTGCCTTTGCGATCTTATCTCCAAGCGCATATGGGTAACCAAGTACTCTCGCCGCATCCCTTACTGCTGCTCTTGCTTTTATGGTCGAGAATGTAATTATTTGAGCTACGTGGTCCTCGCCATATTTACTGGCAGCATAGGCGATCATTTCGCCACGATAGCGCTCATCGAAATCCATATCGATATCCGGCATCTGTTTTCTACCTGGGTTCAGGAATCGTTCGAACAGAAGATCGTATTTAATAGGATCGAGTTCGACGATACCCAGACAGTACGCGACACAGCAACCGGCCGCAGATCCTCTTCCTGGACCTACTCTTATGTTCGATTGTTTGGCATACCTTACTAAGTCTGCAACTATCAGGAAATAAGATGAGAATCCCATTTTAGATATGACTGACAGCTCGTACTCTATACGTTCAGCGATATTTTTTTCCAATGGCCAGCCGTATCTCTGCTTGGCACCATCTAAGGTTAATTCTCTCAAGTATTCATCTGCATATGCCTGGTAGTTATTGCCATTTTTAATTGTGTCCTTCTCGATGGTGCCCGATAGAGCGGGTTCCCTTATCTGGATGTGTTCAGGTATTGGGTATTCAGGGAGAGCGTCAAAGCCAAAATCTATTGTGACCTGTGAGCGCATAGCAATTTCCAGTGTATTATCGCAAGCTTCAGGGATATCTTTGAACAGAGATCTCATTTCTGTTGCTGTTTTCAGATAGTGCTCAGAACCTTCAAACTTAAATCGTACCGGATCATTTACTGTTTTGGATGTCTGTATGCAAAGTAACGCGTCATGTGACTGTGCGTCTTCTTTATGCGTGTAGTGGCTGTCATTGGTAGCTACGAGCGGCGCTTTCATTTTTTTGCTTAGTTGAATCAGGTATGGTAAGATACGTTGTTGATCTGGGATTCCGTGGTCCTGTATCTCGATATAAAGGTGTTCCCTGCCAAAGATATCCTGCAACTTGCCAGTAAGCTGCTCAGCCAACTGCATATTGTCAGCCAGCAATGCTTGAGGAACTAATCCACCTAGACATGCAGTGGTAACGTTCAATCCTTCGTGATATTTGTCCAGTATTTCCCAGTCAACTCTTGGACGGTAATAATAGCCTCCATCTATCGATCCATATGACGATATCTTGATCAGATTCTTGTAACCCAGGGTATTCTCCGCTAACAGGATAAGGTGGTAGTAAACCTTTGAACCTTTTTCAGATTCTCCTCCCATATCATCTATCTTTCCATGCATGACAGGTCGTTCAAACCGTGAATCTGCTGCCATATAGGCTTCCATACCGATAATAGGGGTAATACCCCTGTCTTTACATGTGTTGTAAAAATCCAGCACTCCATACATATTGCCATGGTCAGTAATAGCCAGAGCAGGTTGGCCATCTTGTACTACGGCGTTGATTAGCTCATCCAGACGGGAGGCACCGTCCAGCATTGAATATTCGGTATGAGTATGCAGGTGCACAAAACTCTGTGTATCGGACAATCCTAGCCTCCTAGCATCTTTTCAAGCTATCTGTGTCATTATTACAGATAATTATAGACTGGTTCTTGTAAGACTACTGATTCGTTCGCAGGACGACTGGTTGTTGCGATACGTTGTAAATTGTACCGGTGCAGACCGGTTTATAGGTAAGTACCGGGTCGATGTGACTGGGGACGGGTAGAAAGTGGCAGATATGGCACAGCCCCTCGAGTTATAGGTAAGTACCGGGTCGATGTGACGGTACGTTCCCAGAGCCGGGGGGTAGTTCGTTACCGCGCATCTCCTCTAGTTGTGCCCTTGCCGCTATTTGCTGAGCTACCAGGCTTGCCTGAATGCCATGGAAGAGTCCTTCCAGCCATCCTACCAACTGTGCCTGGGCTACTCTGAGCTCAGACTCAGATGGTGCGGCTCCTTCAAATGGTAACGACAATCGACTGAGTTCCTGAGACAATTCCGGGCTTAGGGCGGTTCTTAGTTCGTCTACTGAGGTCTGGTAAATTTCCTTCATCCTGACCCGACTCGCTTCGTCCAATGGGGCTTGGCGTACCTCTTCAAGTAATTGCCTGACCATCATTCCTATTCTCATTACTTTCGCAGGCTGGTCTACCGTTTCTACATTCATACTGTCGTCAGCAGCACCTCTGTTTTCAGGTTCCTCGTTTGTTCGTGCATTTCCTGTTTGTGAATTACTTTCCAACTGGGATTGTGATGTCTGCATGTACTCTATAATATGTCAATTACTACGCTTGTGCCAGACTGCATGTGTGAGCTGAGTCTCTACCTTTAGCCCTCAGCCTCAGCCTTAGGCTGAGTGGAGTGTCCCGCAAACAACCATGGATTTTGTTGGTAGTGTGGAATGGTTAGCCATACCATGCGAAGGTAGGCTAAGGTAATACCATGGATATAAGACTGGACGGCAAAGCTGCTTTGGTCACAGGTGGTTCTAGAGGCATAGGGCTTGCTATAGCCTCTCGCCTGGCTGAGGCTGGTGCAGATATTATGATAGTGTCACGAAAAGCTGAAGTACTTGCAGATGCTGCTCAAAAATTATCTGGGTTTGGTACGAGGGTCGAATGGCGTGCTGCTCATGTAGCTGATGCCACTCAAGCATCTACATGTGTCGAGGACGCGGTGGAGACATTCGGTCGGCTGGACATTTTGGTGAACAATGCAGCCACCAACCCATATTTTGGCAACATAATGGATATAGATGAGAGGGGAGCAACAAAGACCGTTGAAGTGAACCAGCAGGCTGTTCTGACATGGAGCAGGCTATCCTGGCATGCGTGGATGAAGGATAATGGTGGGTGCGTGCTTAATATGTCGTCTGTTGGCGGCCTTGAGGTGGAACCTGCCATAGGCTGGTACAATGTTACCAAGGCAGCTATAGTGCATCTGACCAAGCAGATGGCTTACGAGATGTCGCCCGGGGTGAGAGTGAATGCTTTGGCACCGGGACTGGTAAAGACTGATTTTGCGCGTATACTGTGGGACGGTCCTCACGGAGACAAGATTGCCGCCGGATTGCCCCTGAAGCGGTTGGGTGATCCTGATGATATTGCAAAATCTGCGTTGTTCTTGGTTTCGGATGCTGCTTCCTGGATAACCGGATCTGTCCTAGTGGTAGATGGTGGTGCCTTGATAATGCCGGGTGGTGGAATCAACTAGTGGTCTGCATCGCAAATAGCGTGGTGTCGGCAGCTCCCTGATATTTCGGTGAGCACTGTCCACCCAGTGTACTAACCGCCTCTAGCTTTTTTAGCCATGTCGGCAAGTGTGTAAGAGGCAAGGTGATCGTGCATATGTCTACCTACCTCCTGCCACACTGCCAGTAGCACGCACTGCCCTTCGTGTTCGCAGGCACCATCTTCATGAGGATTGCCGAAGTCGCCGGCTGCAATAGGGCCGTCTACTGCACTTACTATTTGGGCAAGTGTGATATCGTCAGGCTTACGTCCAAGTACGTATCCTCCACCTATACCTCTCTTGGATCGAACAAGCCCCGCTCCCTTGAGGGAGAGTAATATCTGTTCAAGATAGGGCTGGGGAAGTCCTGTTCTCTCTGCAATATCCTTTACAGAGGTAGGACCGTTGTCGTTCTCATGCAAAGCAAGAGATAGCAATGCTCTGCTGGCATAATCTCCTCTAGTGGATACTCTCACACTAAAATATTACCTCAAAGTTGCAAAGCCCCGGTTCCTTTTTTCGCATATATGAGTTATGCTACTGGTATATTGCAGCGTGTGCATACCGGATCTTATGAGAATTGAGCAGACGCGACCGCAACCCCCGTTCGTAAGTATGAGAGGTTCACTGGTTGCCATACAGTCAGTGCTATCATATGCAGGTGAACTTATGATGTCTATATTGGAAGAGCCTATGATGCCTAGTTACGAAGGAGCATGCCTGTCAAATGTAGTGCCTGAATTGGTGGGACTACTCAGTGATCGGCATCATAGTATGGCATCTTTTGTACCGAAGTGTCTGAGTGAGGCGAACCAGATCGTATTATTGGTAATTGATGGTCTTGGTTGGCAACAGATTCAGAGGTATGAATCACCTGCTACTCTTGGTGAGATGGAAGGGGGATGGATTACGACGGTTGCACCCAGTACGACTGCTGCCGCACTAACTTCTCTGGTAACTGGATTACCTCCCTCTAAGCATGGCCTTGTCGGATACAGGATCAAGATACATACTCCTAGTGCATCGGATGATGTGATGAATATACTACGATGGAAGGGGACACTTGCTGGTGATGTCCGCAGTACGGTGAGTCCATCCGTTCTGCAGCCCTATGCACCTTTCATGGCTATGGATGTTCCTGTACTTACAAGAGAAGGGTTTGGATGGACTGGATTTACTGCTGCCCATCTTCGTGGATCGCGTATTATTCCTTGGAAAGTGCCGTCATCAATTCCTCTGGACATTAAGAGTTTACTAGATTCGGGAGAGCGACTGATATATGCATATTACGATGGGGTAGATAAGGTTGCCCATTCTTACGGTATTGGTGAACATTACCTATCTGAACTCGAATATGTGGATTACCTGATCGCTTCGATTATGGATACATTGCCTTCAGGTGCTGCTCTTGTGATTACTGCAGATCATGGTCAGGTACATATGGATGGTCCTGCTATGGAACTCGATACCACGCTTTTGGAGATGATCGAGTTGATATCAGGTGAAGGTAGGTTTAGATGGTTGCATGGTAGAAATGGGGCGATTAGAGAACTATACGATACTGCGGAGTATCTTTATGGTGATGTGGCGTGGATCGTCACAAGGGATCAGATGCTGGATGAGGGTTGGTTGGGATCAGATATTAGTAATGATATAGTGGCAAGGTTGGGAGACGTAGCCTTGGTGGCAAGAGAGCCGGTAGCTTTTATGGATCCGGCAGATGTAGGGGAAAGTAGGTTGAAGGGCAGACATGGTTCGCTGACGCGCGAAGAGATGATGATTCCTTTTCTCACTTATCTGAGTGAGTGAGTACATCGGTTTGTACCTCCGCCATGTGTGCTGTTATCTCTTCCAGCAGGGAGATGACTGCCTTTGTGGAAGCTGAAGGCATACTCCGTAGACGCCAAGCCAATCCAACTACTCGTGGTGCTATACCCTCTACTGTAATCAGTCTTATCCTGTCCTTGAGATGAGCCGGTACTGCACTGATAGGTAGCAGTGCCAGACCATTGCCGTCAAATGCCAGTGAGGCTATCAGCCTGATACCATCCAATTCTGCAGCTGGTTTGAGCGTAATGTTGAAATTTGCAGCAACTTCCTCGAGTTCGCTTCGGAAGGTGGTACCTGGTGCTGGCAGGAGCAGGTCGAGATTATCCAGCTTTGACATCGGTATGGAATCTGCTTCCGGGAACGGATCATTATTACGTGGAACTACCAGCGCAATTTTTTCGGTGAACAGTGGAGAAGACGTTAACTCTTGCGAAGCAGCAGGTAATGTCATTACTCCGATGTCAAGACGCCCGGTTACAAGTAATTGGTTCAAAGTAGTGCTCGTACCGTCATGAACGATCAACCGTATAGAGGGGTTTGTCTCTTGAAGGCGAGTATAAAGCTGTGGCGTTATCCATCTGGCGGTAGTGCCTATAATGCCCAACCGTACCGTACCTGACAGGGTGGCATTGAGTGACCTCAGGTCATCCCATACTGCTGATATCTCACTTATAGCACGGTATGCTCGAGATACTACTGCTTCACCTTCAGGTGTCAGGCGCATGGTCGATCTATCTATGAGTACGGCATTGAGTTCGTTTTCCAGCCTGGCTACATGTGCCGATACATTGGACTGCACCGTACCTAGTAACTCTGCTGCCTGTGAGAACGATCCCTTCTCGTGCACGGCCAGTATAGCTCTTAATTGTTTTATTTCCATCATATAAAATGATACCAGCTATCGTATATAACTACTTGACAGATAGCACGAGATGGTGCATAATAGACTATATTGAATAGTAGGAAATGGATATCCCCCTCTCCGTTTCCTATCTAGAGATGGAGAAGTCGAGCGCCCCCCCTTGGCTTCTCCATCGCCATTTTTGACCTGATAACATCTGCGGCTACTGTGGTTATTTCTTTATTCCAGTTTATGATTAAAACAGTTAACTACGAGGTGGCATACTATGATACTATGTATAGTGGTCTATAGGCTTGCTCAATGAAGCGTGAATTGATTTAGGATACAGTAGATGGCAGATAAAACATCCGGAGTTGGTGGAAAACCCAAAACGGATACAGTCGTAGAAGCAGATGGACAACGAGAGAGCGTAACTTCCGTTCACAAGGGGGATAAGGTTCACACGGATATGGCTGGTTACAGAGATGATTTGGCCGAAGCTTATCAGGTGAAGAAGCCGGCTGCGCCAGCGGAGTTGGATACGCCAGCTGAATCGGCGGATCGGGCATCCATTGAGGCTGTAGATATCTTTTTGTTGATAGTCCATCTGGCGCGGGAGTTGCGCTGTTACGCTTCGCAGATACCAGATGATGTCCGAGACATGGTGAAGGGTGCGGGGCTTGCTCCTAGGCACATACATGCTCTCATACAGGTAGGTGCAGCCGGTCAGCTCAGTGTAAGTCAGCTCGCTGATCGTCTGGGAGTAGCGCTTACTACTGCTAGCCTGCTGGCTTCGCAGTTGGCAGCTGTCGGTCTAGTGGAACGTAAGGAGGACCCAGATGATCATAGGCGAACGTTGATTCAGGTTCCCGAGCGTTTTGGTGGTTATACCTCTGGGATGTTCAATGCCATGCTTTCCCCGATAGATCGCACTCTTGCTTCTACTGATGCCGCGGAGCGTCTGGCAGCTAAATCTTTTTTGACCAGATTAGCTGAGTCGTTCTCGGAGAACGATAGTGCAACGTGAGGCATTTCTCTTTGTAGAAAAGGTGATATTTGATATCATATAGGAAATAATGCAATAATAGGAGGATGAGCAGTAATCGCTATATGAGCGACCACATCTCCGATCACTCCTCTGAGTTATCCGATGGGGTATCCGAACCACTCGGTAACCAGGTAGTAGAAGGAGAAAACAATAATATTGTGTTACATAGAGATGGGGCTATAGCCGAACTAATAATCGACCGCCCATCTATGCACAATTCGCTTACGCCGAAGATGATTGAAACGATAGTCGACGCGATCAACTTCTGTGAGAGTAGCTCGTCGGGTGTTTCAGTCATCATTATTTCGGGAAGTGGTGAAAGGTCATTTTGCACCGGATATGATGTAGGTGAATTGGTGAGTGGTGGAAGTGAAAACGCTGGGGTGGAGCGAGAGCGCGTCGATATACTTACTGAAAAGATACGATCTTCATCACTACCGTTTGTAGCTGCAGTCAACGGTGATGCCATAGGAGCTGGTTGTGATCTTGCTCTAGCTTGTGATTTGAGGGTATGTCATGATGGAGTGAGGTTTGGCATGCCTCCAGTAAGACTTGGCGTACTTTCAGGATGGGGTGGTGTCCAGCGTATGATGCAGATTGCTGGTAGGGGTAATGCATCTGAGTTGCTTTTATTGGGGAGACCGATCAGTGCCAGGCGAGCCTATGAAATGGGGCTTGTAAACTCTATAGTATCGCAGCAAGCAGTGATGGAAGAGGCGAGACATCTGGCAGGTATCATTGCTGTGAATGCTCCACTTTCAGTGAGTGGCACCAAACGTATTATGAATATATTATCGCAGGATAATATTTCAGAGGCTGACAAAGAAGAGATACGGGACATACACAGTAGAGTATGGAAGAGTGATGACGCGGCAGAGGGGCCCTTGGCATTTCGTGAAAAGCGTAAACCAGTATTTAAGGGAAAGTAATCGAGGGATAAGAGGCAGGGAGAATGATCATTGTACCTTGAACTGAATACGGACATAACAGATGAGCAGCGAGCTATCAGGGAGGTCACTCACCAGTTTGCAAGGGATCGGCTTCGTCCGGTGTCGATGCAGTTGGATGCAATGGAGGCAGATGAGGTCATTGCAGGAGATTCTCCGTTGTGGGATGTCTTTGCCGAGTGGTATTCTCAGGGAAATCACCTTATTTTTATATCCGATAACGAAGGTGGAATGGGTGCTGGTCCGGTAGAGAAGCACCTTGTCTATGAAGAGCTTGGCTGGGGTGCAGTGGATTTAGGTATCAGCCTGGCAGTTGCTGCTTTTCCATTCACCTATGCCGCTCGCTACGGTACCTTGTTGGATCGCCCTTCGTTGCACCAAGAGATACTTGCCCCTTTCCTGGAAGACAGGGAAGGTAAGGTAAGAGGCTGCTGGGCAATTACCGAGCCGACACATGGTTCAGATACACTTGGACCGGGATTTGAATCTTTTCATCAAAAGAATGCGGCTGGGAGTTGTCGAGCAGTGAAGGATGGTGGAGACTGGATCATCAATGGACAGAAGTCCTCATGGGTCTCCAACGGAACTATAGCTACACATGCGTGCCTGTTTTGCACGATTGATCCGGATAAGGGTATGGCAGGAGGTGGTGTCGCCCTGGTGCCACTTGATCTACCAGGTGTGAGCAGAGGTAAGCCATGGCAGAAGATAGGCCAGAGAGGTCTGCCCCAGGGAGAGATATTCTTTGATGATGTCCGCATTCCTGAGAGGTACATGATTGTCGAAGGGGATCGCTATGAAGCTACAGTGGAGGCGACCATTGCAGGCGCTAATGCTGGCATGGGAGCGCTCTTTACCGGAGTAGCTCGTGCTGCACTTGAAGAGGCAATTGCTTACAGTCGCGAAAGGGTTCAGGGAGGTAGAGTAATTTCGGAGCATCAACTGGTACAGCATATTCTCTTTGAGATGTTTAGCAAGGTAGAGAGTGCCAGGCAACTTTCCAGAGCAGCTATGGCATACAACGATACTCCAAACCCTCCATCGGTAGAACATTCAATTGCCTCCAAAGTGGTGTGTACGAGGACGGCATTTGAAGTATCTAGTGATGCGATACAGGTGTTCGGAGCAACTGGCCTTACCAGAGGTATGCCTGTAGAGAAGTTTTTACGTGATGCCAGGATGTCTCTCATTGAAGACGGTGTAAATGAGCTGCTTGGATTGGTTGCAGGCAATCATCTTTCTCGAGTTTACGAGCTTGCTTGATGGTCTGGGCTAACTCTGTATTTACGTCTTTAATGAGGGAACGCCAGTTGGCCCACCCTGAAGCTGTGTGGTTGCTGTATGGTGATGAGAGATACACTTGGCAGGAGTCGTGGAACAATGTGGAGAGGGCTGCCAATGGTCTGATTGATGCCGGTATAACGCCCGGTGACAGGGTAGGCATTATGATGTCCAACCGTCCTGAGTTTCTCTGGGTGCACATAGGACTTTCCTTCATAGGTGCATCCAGTGTTCCGGTGAATACGGCTCAACGCGGCCCGGCACTCAAGCATATCCTTGCTGATTCCTCTGTTACAGCAGTAGTGGCAGACGGTGAAGTGATCTCACCATTGCGTGATGTGCTCGTCGACATTCCGAGTATTCGCGTGTTCGTAGGGGATGCACCTGCCGGTGATCTAAATATATCGCACAATATCGCAGGGATTACACTTGATAGTTTGCTTGCTCATAGTCCGGGTGAGCCGGATATAGATATGGGCAGCATTACAGGTGAAATACATTCATCTGGTAGCGCTTCAAATATTTCATCCAAGGCTGTTGCCGGGATACTCTACACTTCGGGTACTACCGGACCACCCAAGGGTGTAACGCCCAAGAGGGCGGATGCAAAGGGGTTTAGGCGGGTATTAAGTTCTCTTCAGGTGCGTCCCGGCGAAGTAATTTATACTGCTCTTCCCCTCTTCCATGGAAATGCCCTTGGCGTGTCCATGCTTGGTTCAATCATGCTGGATGCTTCGCTTGCATTGGGTAAACGATTCAGCGCGTCGCGCCTATTCGATGAGTGTCGTAGATACAACGCTGTCGAATTCAATACCCTTGGAGGTATGGTGTCGATGCTCTGTAAACAGCCCCCTCGGCCGGATGATGCAGATAATCCTGTGAGGACGGTCTTATCTGCAGGATGCCCAGTCGAGTATTGGGACTATTTTCAAAAGAGATTCAACGTCAAGGTAGTTGAGTGGTTCGGTATGGTGGATGCTCCGGGGTACCTTCTAAACGATGAAGGGCGGATCGGATCTATGGGTAAGCCTGCTGGTGACGTACTATTCAAGGTCGTAGACGATAATGGTGTAGAACTTTCTCCGGGAGAGGTAGGTGAACTTGTCCTGCATCATCCTTCGGGTCGTATGTCTGAATATCACAATTTGCCTGATGCTACTGATGACGCGTATCGGGATGGGTGGTTTCATACAGGAGATCTTGCAGAGACTGATGCTGACGGATATTTTTACTACCGGGGGAGGAAGAAAGAATCTATGAGAAGAAGAGGAGAGAACATATCTGCCTGGGAGATCGAGTCTGTGCTGAATAGGCATCCCGCAATTGTAGAGTGTGCGGCTCATGCCGTTCCGTCAGAGTTGGGCGAAGATGAGGTCAAAGTAGTGGTGGTACTGAAAAAGGGTGAGTATCTCGATCCATCTGAGCTACTCCGATATTGTGAAGGAAAAATGGCTTACTATGCAATTCCAAGATATGTCGAGTATGTAGATGAGATAGAAAAGACCCCTACTCAACGTATTCGCTATGAGGAACTCAAAAAGAGAGGCATTACCAGTTCTACCTGGGATCGTGAAAAAGTTAGTTACCAGGTGAATAAAGATGTATAAAGATGTGTGATTCAGTAAAGATCGTGTTAGATCCTGATCCTTTAATGGGATGATAAAAATTTTAATTGAACATAGTGAACCTATAAGGAGGCCATGATTGTCAAGTACCCATATTAGACCGTTGCCCAGCCTGGATGAGCTGGATACCGGGCCGTTTTGGGCGGC
>JAJZWK010000020.1 GCA_021846725.1 Actinomycetes bacterium
TGACACAGACATCTACCCTATCTCCTACTGCTGGCACGCCTCGCACCACAATTACGACTTTTGCTATGGCGATCGACCCGACTACCGGTGTTCCTGTGAGAGAGGTAGTCCATAATGAGTCTAGTTCACAGGTGATTACGGCTATGCTTGATAGTTTTACCCCGCTGTCAGTGCAGGCTGGTTGACCAAAACGGCGAACGCAAGTCCCCGGCTTCAGTAGTTGGCAGAACGCCACCTGTCCCTGATGGTTAGAATTACCTTGCCTCTGTGGATAGCAAAGACATATTATGTCGCAGAGGGTAATCTGGGGAGTCAAGGGAGTATAATTTAGTATGATGTTTAGGAGCTCAGCCAGATATAAAATAACCAGCATGGTAGGAGTAATGCTCCTTGGAATCATTTTTGGCGTAGGCGGTAGTGGAAACATCGCACCTACACCTCATCATCCAGGTTCCCGTCCGGCATGCCAGCTGTCAATTCTATCGTGTCTTACGCGTAAACTTTCTGACAGTGCTACGAGCACTACGGGTGCACCGGCACATGTGACTACCTCACCCGCACCCCACTCCCCTCTCACGCATGCACAACCATCGACTTCGTCAAGCACCCAGATACTGGGGGCCAGCGCTCTGGGACCTCTCCAAGGGAACCTATCTGCGGTAAACGCTCAAATCATTCTGGATGCCTTGGCACAGCTTCCAGCCTCTACAAGAAACCAGATTACCAGCCGTCTTGGTGCCTTGACTGCCAGCGATGCTGCTATCCTTGGTGATGATATAGCACAAGTGTTTGCAAGTCTCAAGGGAGATGCTCAGAGCTACGCTGATGCGCTGGTAGGGGTAGGCGGCTTTGGCAGTTCCGTTCTTTCTGCTACTACCGGAGAACTCAATGCTATTTCGGGGCTCTTCCTGCCATTGCCGTCAGCCCTTTCAGGTGGAAGTAATCAGATATCTCTCTTTGTCTCTGAGGCGCTTTCCACTACCGTTCCCTATATAGAGAGCCTTTTGAATAATGCTATAAGTCAAGTTCCTCAAGCGGTAGGACCGCTTGTGCTGGCAGCAACCTACCGCATATTGGCACAAAACACGCCAACTGATCTAGGTAATATAGTAGCTCTCTTAATGGATGCCAAGGCGCTTGCATTATTACACGCTGACGCTTATCAAGCTGAACTGGACTGTAATTCCGCACAGCACGGGAAATGTACTGCCTATGATCGCTTCATTATTTCCATTGCTTCCGTAAGGACCGCTCCAGGACAGGTTCAGCAGGATTTTGTGGACTGTGGTCTGGCACCACTCTGTACCCCTGCGCAGTCACAGGCAATTATTTCGTGGGTAGAGGAGGCTCCGGCTTCAACATCTCTTACAGCATCGATAAAAGCACTTTCGGCCATAATGCAGGCCAATTCTTATACAGCGGCGATACCCTGGGTAGATGCCTTCTGATCTTTGACCAATGTACATACTTGCCCATTCCAGATTAGGTATAATTGTGCTGCTATGCTCAGCTGTTTATATTGCTCAAATAGGTGGCATCTTCGATGAATCCGTTTCTGGAAATTCATCGGCGATCTGGTATCAATCTGTTTCCACTTGAAGAAAGACCGGTTGCTATCGGTAAGAGTTCCAAGTCGGATGTGTGCATCACAGACGACAAAACAGTATCCAGGCTACACGCAGTTATAGAGCCAATCGGTACGAACTGGTATATATCTGACCTCGGTAGTCGCAACGGCACATTCGTCAATGGGGAGAGGATCTGGTCACAAAAGGCACTCTATCCCGGTGATGAGATACGGGTTGGAGCGACGGTTATTACCTTACGTGCTGACAGGGAAGAGGCAGATGCTATTACTTTAGTGGCTGATATGCCAAGAGTTACTTCCCGTGAGCACGATGTGCTGGTTGCTCTGTGCAAGCCGCTCATGTCCGGTTCTGCCTTTACCCAGCCCGCTACCAGTCGGCAGATAGCTGAGGATCTGGTAGTCTCTGTTGCAGCTGTAAAACAGCACCTAGCCAGACTCTATGACAAGTTTGGCATCTACGATGAATCCAGCAGTGAGAGTCGGAGAGTGCGGCTGGCAAATGCAGCTCTCGCATGTGGAGCCGTACAATTGACCGACTTGCGTGACAGAGAATAAGTCTTTGCCGGATATAGAGTGGAAACCTCTGGACCAGAGAGATACCTATGCATATCTAAGCTACAGGTGTGGATGCGAGAGTTACTGTAACGGTCTGCTTTTGCTGCCCCTGCCAGAGGGTGATAGTAACGCTTTGCCCAGGTTTTTTAGATCCTATTGCAGCGGCAAGACCTGATGCCGAGGTGATCTTTTGTCCGTCTATTGCTACGATTACATCACCTGCCTGAATTCCAGCTATTTGAGCAGGAGAGCCGGGTTCTACCTGCATGACAACTGCACCGCTGTTCGGAACGAAGTTGTATTCGCTCTTTAGTTGACTGTTCAGGGTAGTAATGTAGACACCAAGAAATGCTTTTGGCTGAGATACCGTACCACCTCTTCTGAGCTGTGGCAGGAGACTTATGATCCTGTCCGACGGGATAGCGAACCCGATATTCTGAGCAGGGGCATTACCTGCACTGGACGATGCCACAGCGGTATTCATTCCGATCACCTGTCCGGCTGAATCGACCAGCGGACCTCCAGAATTACCGGAGTTTATTGCAGCATCGGTCTGGATCATAGACGTGAGGTCTTCTACTGCATTGGATGTTGGAGAACCAGCTTGTACAGTCCTGCCGAGTGCAGACACGATTCCAGAGGTGACCGTTGGGGTCTTCAATGAGAGTCCAAGGGCATTTCCTATCGCTATTACAGCATCTCCTACTTGTAGGCTGGATGATTTACCAAACGTAACCGGGGTGAGATTGGCAGGTGCATTCTCTATCTGTAATAGAGCAACGTCATCAGTAGGGTCAGTTCCAATCAGCTTGGCCGGTAGAGACGATGATTGGCCGTATAGGGTGACCGTGATGTTTGTTGCGCCTGCTATAACGTGATTGTTGGTGACTACCTGTCCACTACTGGTGATAATCATACCGGTACCCTCATCTACCACCGTACCGGCAGATCCGCTACCAAATGGGGAACTGCCGAAGGGTGAACTGCCAAATGGTGAACTACCTTCACTCAAGCCGCTGCCTGAACCCACTCCGGTAGCCTTTATGGACACGACGGAGGGTAGCAATTTTTTGACTATCTGTGGTATCTGTGCACCACTTGCCAGTAGAGCAGGGCCGGCTGGAGCGTTGCTGACTGATACCGTAGTACTTCCTCCATTGCTGACGCTTTTGTTACCCATAGATACCGCTGCGGCTCCGACAATGGCACCTACTAGCGCAGATACGACTACCACAGTTACCCATCTCAGAACCCCGGGATTGATACGCTGCTTTAGGGTACCGGTTGCAACGTTCTCATGTGGCTCACTGGTCTCTGAATCTCCGGGTATTGCATAACTCCCGCCACCAAATCCACCGCCCCCGAAGTTGCTCCCGCCACCAAATCCACCGCCCCCGAAACTACCCTGACTTGCATACCCTCCATAGCTTGGTTGCTCAGCTGTTGGGTTCCATGAAGCGCTTTGCCCTACCGGGGGCTGGTAGCCGGTATCAGGTGTATTCTCAGATGTCTTTGACTGCTCAGGGGCACCCCATCCGTAGCTAGTTGCACGACCATAACTACTCTGACCTGTGGGCGGTTCGTAGGGTCTGTTCTCATTGGAAGAGTAACGTGGTTCGGGTGCCTGATCTTGGATGTTAGAGTTCTTGGGGGTTCTTCTAAAATACCCTCTACCTTTTATCTCTGTGGTACTGCTACCCTCTTGTGAGGTATGATTGTCCGGACTGGAGTCCTCATTTGTTACGGGTTCACCTTGGGGGCGCTTCCAATACTGCCCTGGTCCTTCAATGCCATAAGATGGCTTAGGGCTATTACTCAGTTCCTCGTTATCATGCTGCTCGTTCACTGGCTTCTCTCCTTTCATATTCCGGTACATCTAATCCTTTCATATTCCGGTACATCTAAAATACAAAGAGGTATACCTAAAAGTATAAAGGGGATTAGTGGAACAAATACGTCGTGGAAGCATATCTTAATAATGTCATAACAAAATCTTCACAGATATTCACAGGTATTCAGTGGTCATTAGGATGGTTGTGTCTTCATGTTTTCAGTTCACGGCCAGAGATAGGTTATTTTACTGTGTATATGATGCTTTCATCATGTAACGCGCGATGGTGACATGATAGTGTGATGTCCTGGTCTCCAGATAGCTGAATGTCGTTGCTTACCTCTCTATGGCTGGAGTTTTGGTCTGTGATCGCCGATTTGTTGGCTACAGCGGTTGTCTGTGCCTTGCTACACTGGTATTCTATTACACTGACATGGCAAAATATATAGAGATAGAAATTACAGCTCGTTCGGAAGGTGAATCGTGGAACTGGCGTGTCGTAAATGCCAAGCAACCACGGGGCATACTACCGGCTGATCTCTTACCCGCCGATACAAAGGTAGGCGAGATATTTCATGCTGAGATACAGTCTGGTCTGGATGGTATTGACATCGTCAGTGTGACGAAACCAGATACATCAGATAAAAAGAAGTCGTCTAAAGAAGATATTTTGGTTATAGGCAGCAAACGCAATTCTTCTCGTAAAGAACGGGACTATGCAGACTATACAAATGAGCGTGATTCTGCTACAGATAATGGATCGCCGGTAAGAGAGCGTACTTCAGCAAAACGTCGTTCCGATCGTAACTCAGCTAAGCGTAGTACACCGCGTAGGCAATCCGATTCAGGTAGGGGGAGCAGCCAGGAAAAAGGCAGTGAGAGTATGGGGAATATGGGTAGGCGTCACGACCCGATCAGGCGAGTAATTGGTACTCAATATCGGAATGCTGTATTAGCCAGTTTGAGGCCGGAGCAGCTTCCCATTGCAGAGGAACTGTTACGTGGAGGGATGCCAGCTGTACGTGAGAGGATAGAAAAGCAGAACGAAGATGCGAGGCGTAGCGGCAAGCCACTGATTGCTTCGGAGCCGTTGATTGCAATGGCAGAAGAGCTACTACCAAGTATCACTCTGGCTAACTGGAAGGATAGGGCATCAGCTGCACGCTCTCTTGGATCAGATATACCGCTATACGAGTTGCGTTCGATAGTTGCGGCAACCAACAATATGGATTTGGATGAAGAAGCCTCGGAACTTGCTGGTGTGCTAAAGACAATGCTCCATGAACGTATTGAAGCATTGCGTACCCGTTGGGAAGAGCAAATAAATCGTAAAATCGACAAGGGTGACATTATAGACGCTATCAAGCTGTCCAGCACTCCTCCTGATCGTAGTTTCAAGATTCCAGGTGAACTGGCTGTACGCTTGGCGGAAGCTGCAAGTAATGCACTTTCGCCGGAAAGAGAGGAGCAGGAATGGATGGAAATCATAGAAGCTGTACTGCAGTCACCTGTCAGGAGAAATGTAAAACCACTTGGCCTGCCATCAAGTGCTACGAATGAGTTGCGTGCCCGACTTTACAGGGCTGCTGGACTCATACCCGGGGTTTCCAGCCTGATTGGTCTGTCCATGCCTCCCCCACCTGTAGCCAGTGGGCAGTCTAGTAAATCCCATTAAATAGTATGATACGATCTGCACCATGGGAGGTGTCCTGAGTAATTGTATCCAGCCGAAGGTCTTGAATATTTCCTATGGCTTAGCCATGGGATCTTGACGATCATGATTGGCCATAGCACCGAACAATCAGATAATATTGTGTAGAGAGAGGAACTCAAGCAGACCTGTTGTCAGGTTGTATTCTTCGACATCTCTAAGTAGTACCCATGCCGCGTTGGCCGCATCACTGGCAGGAACTGGAATAGGTAATTCCCCCGTGGAAGATAGTGGAGTATCCAAACTTACGAAGAAATCAAGTATGACAAAGTGGTTTCCTTCATCGATTCTCTCAGCGATGCCTACCAGGTCGCCGCAGTTGACTTTCAAACCGGTCTCTTCTTGAATTTCTCGTTCTACAGCCTGAGTGAGTTGCTCACCGTACTTCACCTTTCCACCTGGAATTGTCCATCTTCCCTCTTGGGGAGGATGACCTCTTTTCACTAGCAACAATGATCCATTTACCACTGCTATGCCACCTACGGCGACTATTGGGTAAATAGGCACTACTAACAGCCTATGTGGCGTGTCATGGTGATCTGCCGCGCCTTGAACCCTGAACTTTCCATGAGTCTCTTCGAGCTTCTGTCTCCTGGTAGGCAATTGACATCCAAATCGATGCATCCCTGATTAGCCAGCACTTTGACTACAGAGTTGAGTAATGTCTGACCTACTCCGATTCCTCTTGCTCCGGGAGTTACGTATATAGCATCGATGTTACCTAGTGGTTTATCCGGTAAATTACTATAAGCTACTGCGAACCCTACTATGACATCCTCGAACAGGCCGACAAGTATCGTCGTATGAGTGTCAGCAAGTAATCTTGCCAGCCCACCAGGTCTAGAGAGTGCCTTGCCGATCAAGCCGGTACGTCCGATCAACATTGCCCGTCCGTTTGCAGACTCTTTGAGGGTGTTGATAGCTTCTGCACACAATTCCGCTATTGCTTCGGTATCGGATGTATTTGCAAAGCGAACACTTTCCATTAGATGGTTGACTTGATGGCTATTCGCGACTCAGCAGTTACTTGTTCAGAAGCTGGTCTACTTTAGAGATAATGGTTTGCCGATGTTTGGTCATCATTTCGTAGCTTCTGATGTCCGATAGGGCGTCCTTGTTCAAATTGTTCAGTCTTCGAACTACTTGCGAGGCTGCAAGATTATCATATCCTGGTATGGCCTTGTTCACAGCTGCATTGTTTGCAGCAATCTTACCATTGGTGCTAGGTATATCTGCGACGATATCAGACCGGTAGACATGGCTTGTGTGGTTGTGCATAGATTCGTTGTTTCGAACACGGGCAGTATTTTTGGTTAGTGTTCCTGGTATGTCTACAGAGCTTATCAACTCCTCAGCAGTTTTGATTGCCTTTGGAATGAGCTTTTTTATTTCTCCTGAACCGATCTGAACAGCGAATTGACCGATGACCCTAGCATTTGTTGTAAGCGAATTGATATGTTCACGACCGATCTCTTCCAGTTTCGGTATTTCGCGTGATAATGCAATCCCGGTACCGACAGGTAAGTAGATTACCGTATCAAGTAATTTTCGTATGGCATTATTGGTTTGGTCAGATTCGGTCATATGAGTGAAATTGTACCATATTCGTGCTACGAAAGCCATCTGTTTTAGTCATAGAGGGGAAGTCAGGCTGATTATATCCAAGATGTCCGAGCACAGGTAGGTATTTTAGTATGGATAGGACGGCAGAAGAATAGAAAGGCGCCTGAATGATGGCAGATATTATACGCAATCTTTACATAGTCCACGTTCTGGATCTGCCAATTGACTGGCATTCTTGAGCAGGAAACATGATTGGCAGACGAACTCATCCGGCTGTCTCGGTACTACATGGACCAGCGTGTCATCATCTATGTCATCTTCGCTATCAATGATGTCGTCATCTTCTGATGTCACTCGGGTACGCAATATCATGTCGAGAGCTTCCTCGACATCTTCTGTACCAGTCTCCTCTTCATCATCTTCGTCAGTATGTGCACTCTCCAATGAAGTAATACCGGATGACTCAATTGATAGAGGAGGCGCATCAGCCAGTCCATCCACGTCATCATCCAATGTCAGGTCGTCGTCGTCCAGGTCGCCGTCATCCAATGTCAGGTCATCGTCTGGTTCATCTTCATCGATATTCTTAACAATGTCCTCAACGAGAGCATCATCTAGATCGTCTATATCTATATCGTCATCGATTACGTCTCCAATCTCACTACGAAGTATTTCCTCATCCAGATCATCTGGTTCTTCTATGTCATCCAAATCGTCAGTCATCTTACCTGCCTAAATTATAATGGTATTTATACAGCTAATTATCATTAAATGCAAACATGATAAATTGAATTACAGTTGTACTATACAGTGTCGGATTGCTCCCGGCAAGCAAATATTATAATCTCTTTCTTTCGGATGCCATCCTCCCAAGCCCTTCACTTTCTGTCTGTACGAACTGCATTGATTGTGCTATCAGCTTGTGGTTGGCTACCTCTCTGATAAGTTCAAACATACGTATAGCTATCTTTCTGTACGAAATATGGCCCTGAGGCATAGACCTAAGCTCTATGAGGTGCATGGCTTCACGAGCATTCATGCTGATCACATATCGTATCCTGGATGCCAAGGGTAATGCATACTGTGCCTGTAGCGGAAAATCTCCAGACATCATCTCGTAAAGCTCTCGTTCTCTCTCTATTACCTGAACATACTCTGCTGACAAGCCAGCCTCCGTAATCTCGTCTGGCATATAGAATCCGAGTTCACCCGTGATGGATTGCCATTCAATCGTTAGTAGCCTGTGCCTTTGCAGGTCACGGAACGCGCCGTAATCGCTAACTACTTCAAATACATATTGTGTTGCTTCGAATGCCCTTCCCGGCTTATGACGTCTATCTTTTCTTGACCCTACATAGGCAGCCATAAGTTCTGCCCTCTCGTCTTCGGTCATCTGCAGGAGCAGTGACCGGGCACTTTCTATACTCAGATTTGAGTGCTCGAAGAGAATTTCCTGAAGTACCTTATCCTCGCCATTACTGTCGAAGTGAATTAATTTTACTTCATTACCTTCAAGATCATACTGACCTGGTCGTAAATTAGTAGATAGTGAGGTTGGACCTCCTGGCCCCACTTGAGCCATGGTCGCTGGCTGGGTTACTTGTAGCGCGTGATTTTCAAAGATGCGTTCAGCGATTGCGCGTGTTCGCTCTCTGGTGTCTCTAAGATAGGTTTGCCATACTCCCCCCCTGTCAGGGCGATCCAATCGCGTGAGAAATGACGGTATGACCTTTCTAAGCTGTTGTAGCATCAACTCAGCATAAGTATTTGCTTCAGGTAGTGCACTGGCCCGTAGCCTAAGTATCAGCGCTTCAAAAGCTTGACCACTTCCGTATATGCCAACATTCGAAAGTGTGGCTACAGGGAGTAGCCCTCTCAATAGATCCAGTGCCTTTGCCTTGATCGACCTGCGGTAGGCAGGGTCAGGATCGTCTGGAGCCTGTGGATACTTTGATGCAAGAAAAGACTCTATCTTTGGGATCAAGCTACTGTACTGGACGAATGCGAAATCCATAGCAGCTACATAATGGCCACCTAGAGGAGATCCCAATACTGCCGCATCACGATAGTAACGATACTGACCATTTGATAGTCGTACGTCGTAAGATATGTAGCGGGTAGATTGCTCCAAGTACGACATCATTCTTCCCCTCTCCAGCAGCTTCGTCAGTATGTTTGAAACTTGTTCGCACGCCAAATGTACACCTCCCAACTGTGCAACTGAATCGTCTCCGTATTCATTAAAGACACGATCATAGAGTACCTTGGCACGACCAGTACCGATACCTTGGTTGCTGCCAGCACCATCCTCTGGAATGATACTACCGGCGAACTCGTCTATGAACAATCTTCTCAGGCTTTTGGGCGAGCGAGAATAACGTGCAAATAGGGCACCCTTGACCGACTCGTCCAGGTTGGTAAGAGCGAAGACGGGGCCGTCAATGTCTGTTACATAAGCGGATAAAATGCCCTTCTCGGCTTCACTGAACTCTTCGACAGAATAGGAAAACATGGTAATTAGTAGATTACGTTGTCGGTATCAAGAAGTGTGGGACTCTATGCAATTATATCTACAACCTGCACTTATCCTGTCAATCAGTCTGTCGTAGCTGCTTTCTTTGCTTTTCTGCGGTTGACGATCATGCCAATGAGGATAGATACCTCATAAAAGAAGTACATAGGCACTGCCAGGGCAAACATAGAGAATGGGTCACTACTTGGTGTGATAATGGCCGCAAATGCCACTATCAAAAATGCTGAGAGCCGTCGCCAGTGAGACAATTGTTTCGGAGAGAGTATACCGGCAAGTTCGAGAGCTACGAGCACAACGGGGAACTCGAAGCATATACCGAATATAGCCATGAGTGCCAGTATCAAACCTAAGTAGCTGGTAGGAGTGTATATCTCGTGTAAACTTGGCCCTCCTATAGATTTGAGCCATCCAAGTGCATGAGGAAAGGTGATGTAGGCTATAAGTGCCCCCAGACAAAATAGCAGGACTGCAGAGAGGACAAACAACAGGGTATAGCGTCTTTCATTTGCTTTCAACCCTGGAGTGATAAAGCGCCATGCCTCGAATAGAGCTACCGGTAGGCTGAGTAGTGCACCGCCATAAGCAGTGATTTCAACCCTTATCGACAGTCCATCGAGAGGGCCTGTAACATACAACTTACAGGATCGGGTGATATGGCAGTAGGGCTCCTGCAGAAAATGCAATATCTGAGGATAGATGATGAAGCAGAGTATTCCGGCAGCTCCAAAAAATATTAACGTTATCATCACCCTACGGCGCAATTCAGTAAGATGTTCCACCAGAGTCATAGTCTCTGGGCGTGGCTTTCTGATATGCTTGATTCGCTTTATGACGGTCATTCGTTATCTTTGACTTGCTCGATGGAGCATGCATACGCCGCTATGGGTGATATTTCGAGCGTGATGCAGCATAAAGGGCAACAGCGATGCCATATCAGTTGAACGTAGGATCGTCTGGCGGCAGAGACGGAGTAGCAGTTTCGGGGTATGCTGACCTACCCAGGCGGTCAGGGGTATTATGATTCGGCACCGTACTGGTAATTTTAGTTGCCGTGTCAGTTGTATGGTCTCGTGAGCGAGATAATCCGTATACACTTCGTACTACTTCACGTGCAGGATCCAACTCTCCCGTTATGGTATCCGGACTTGGTTTATTCTGTGAAATGCTATTCTGGCCATCAGCGGTGTCGAGCGTGGCATCTGTACCAGTGTCAGTGTACGTACTATTGTCAATATCCACGCCGTAATTGGTATCTGTACCTCTATTAGTATCCATACCAAGGGAAGTGCCTGTTTCGGTATCTTTAGCCTCAGCGGCTTTGTATGTTTCGTGAGATTCAGCCAATCTGTCAAGCAGAGATATAGGTGATCTTACTGCTGATGCTATTTCAGTAGTCGAAGGTAGTTGCGGGAAGATACCCTTCATCTCATCCTCCATGCGTTGTCTCAGTCCCTTGAGATTTGACCAAGCCTCGCCGACTTGACGTGCCACTCGCGGCAACTTATCCGGGCCTAAGATGATTAGCCCGAAGACCAGCACGATAAGCAACTTCGTAGGGGTTATATCCAGCATCTATAAAATATTCTAGCAATCTTCTTGTCTGGATACCATAAGGTATGATATATGTTCTGTTCGCTATCCCTTATGTGGCAATTTTGTGGTACAGTTCTTGGTACAGAACGTACGAGGGACATTAACTTCAATTGATGTGGAGACGAGTGACCGCTGAAGAGTATTCTCGAATGAGGCAGATCACTGGGCTGGGCATATAATGATGACGTGGAGACTAGTGATCACCGAAGAGCATTCTCGAGGTTCAGAAGATTTTGAATGCTCCAAGCGGCCATATACGTGCTACAACCTTGCCGACTATCAGTGAGCTGGATATTGGACCAAAGAACCTACTGTCCTCGGAATCTTCTCGGTTGTCCCCCATCACGAAGTAGTGTCCTGGTGGGATTTTTTGTGTAGTGATTCCTGTGGTGATCGTTCCCTTCGGCAAGAACGGTTCATGTAATAGTCTACCATTTATGTATACCTGTCCCCCGTGAGATGAGATCGTCTCTCCTGGTAAGCCGATTACACGCTTTACCAGGTATTTGATACTGTGGGGAATTACACTCTCATGTGGTGGGCGCCTGAAGACTACTATGTCACCGGTAGATATATGACCACCCAACTGGAAGGATAGTTTGTCGACGAGTATGCGATCTCCAATCATCAACGTAGGCTCCATAGACCCTGATGGAATGTAGAATGTCTCGAATACCCATGTGCGTACTACAAATGCAACCCCCAATGCGACCAGGATGATTATGCCCCAATTGATTAATCTCCGCTTTAAGGAGGCCTTCCTTGTTGGACGAGATGATTTTTTTTGAGAAAATGACCCGATTAAGTCGTCTTCAGACCCTGACCTTAGAGGATCATCTCTCATTGCCAATGCTTCATGCGCGTCAGTCTCATTGTCTATATTTGGAGTCACAATATATATAAGTTAGCCTACCGTGGAGCCTTGCGCAGGTCATCCAATTTATTTAGAGCCATATCATAGATTAGCAATCAATCGTTCTACCCGTTCATCGTGAGACTTGAATGGATCTTTGAGCAGGACAGTACGTTGAGTTTGGTCATTGAGCTTCAAATGTACCCAGTCAACTGTGAAGTCACGGTTTTTCTGCTTGGCTCGTTTGACGAACTCTCCCCTGAGCCTCGCCCTCGTAGTAGCAGGAGGGTTGGTTATCGCTCCGTCTATATCAGCATCGGTTACTATACGCTCAGGTATATCGTGCTCCAATAGCTTGTAGTATATCCCTCTTTTCTTGTCCACATCGTGGTACTGAAGATCCATCATGGATATGCGTGGATGTGTGAGATTGATGCCGTGCTTGTTTCGGTATGCCTGAATCATGTTGTATTTCATTACCCAGTCACACTCCTTATCCAGGCTGAGTGGATCCGACTCGAGTCCTTTCATGCAGTATTGCCACATTGAGAGTGCACGATCTTCGTCCTCAGGTAGTCCGTGCCTATCTCGCATGCTTAGCGCCTTATCGAGGTATGTGGACTGAATCTCGAGTGCGGACAGTTCCCTTCCGTTGGCCAATTTGACCTTTCGTCTACAGGTGATGTCGTGGCTTATTTCACGTATAGCCCTTATAGGGTTCTCAAGAGTCATATCCCTCATAATATATGCCGGGTTCTCTATCAATCTTAGAACGATACTTGTAACCCCGATTTTCATATATGTGACGAACTCACTCATGTTGGAATCACCGACTATGACATGTAACCGCCTGTATTTCTCTGCATCAGCATGAGGTTCATCGCGAGTGTTTATTATAGGCCTGCTACGGGTAGTTGCCGAAGATACGCTCTCCCATATGTGCTCAGCTCGCTGGGAGAGGCAGAACGTTGCATCCCGGGAGCCTTGTATCACCTTTCCTGCACCTGCATATATCTGTCTAGTTACCAAGAACGGTATTAGCTTGTCCACATACTTGGAGAAATCGTCCTCACGTCCGGTCAGGTAATTCTCGTGGCATCCGTAAGAGTTACCTGCAAAGTCGGTATTGTTCTTGAAAACCTTGACCGAGCCCCGCATGCCCTCTTCTATCAGCCTCCCCTCTGCAGCCTTGGCAAGAGAATCCATGATTCGTTCACCAGCTTTATCATGCATGACGATATCATTCAGATAACTACACTCCGGAGTGGCGTATTCGGGGTGGCTTCCTACGTCGAGATAGAGCCTCGCACCGTTTTCAAGAAATACGTTGGACGAACGCCCCCAACTGACGACTCGTCTGAACAGATAACGTGCTACTTCATCTGGTGATAGGCGTCGTTGACCTTGGAGAGTAAAAGTCACTCCATATTCATTCTCTATCCCATATATTCTTCGATCCATTTGAATTCTTTTCTTTAGCGGATATCTTTATCCTCTCAGGTACCTCCAAGCACTTTCTTGCCTCCCGTATCAGCTGCTGCAAATCAGTGATGAACGGTTAATTGATTATATCTATATTAAACGATCCCTATTTTTCCGAGGATGGTTTTGATCTGGCAGATTTTTTCGGTGAAATAATGACATCGATCTCCTCTTGGGAGATGCGTTTGAATGATCGTTCACCATTAGATCGATCCAGCACAGCTACTTCAAGATCTGACGAAGCTATGACTCGATCAGGTCCTGAGAGCACTTTTACGCATGTCCTGATTGCATCTTCCAACTTCCAGCCTGGTTTGTAAGCCTCAGTCATCCTCTTCCTGACCACTTCTGCATCACCACCAAGTACTGCATATCCTTTCTCGTCGGTAATAGTCCCCTCATATGCTATATGAAATAATTGATCAGACTGGGGAGTATTTCCAAGTTCAGCTACCAATATCTCTACTTCGAGTGGTTTCATTTCATGTGTGAACACTTGGCCCAGATACTGAGCATAGAGATTTGCAAGCGACCTGGCTTCTACGTCATTCCTGCTGAAAGCGAATCCTTTGGTATCTGCATGACGAATACCAGCTACCCGCAATTGGTCGAACTCGTTATATCTTCCTACGCCAGCAAATGCTATACGATCGTATATCTCAGATATCTTTCGCAGTGATCTTGATGGGTTTTCGGCCACTATAACTATGCCATTGTCATAACTGGTACCTACGAGTGCCCTTCCCCTTGCTATCCCCTTTTGGGCATATTCTGCACGATCTTTCATTACCTGTTCTGGTGAGACATAGTATGGCATGGTCATTTCGACCACCTCCACTTACCATCCTCTCCTCTGGTCTGCAGCCTGTCGTATAGCGAACTGACCAGAGAAGCAGTTTCATCGTCACTGATGGCTTGATAGCCAGCTGAAGTGATAGTAGCCACTATCGGATATATTCCTCTCAATATATCAGGTGGTCCAGTGGCAATATCTTCGTCGGCTGCCTCTACAAGAGCCTCAATAGCCAGAGCAAGCGCAGCGTCTCTGTCTATATCAGTATGCCACAATTGCTTCAATACCGCTCTGGCATTCCTTCCACCGGAGCCTTCTGCTGCATGCTCCTCTTCTATGTAGTGGCCACCGGTTACATCGAAGGTATATATTCTTCCGCTACCCGCTTGAATATCGTACCCAGCAAATATTGGGATTACTATCATTCCTCGCATTGCCAGCGCCAAGTGCTCCCTGACCATTTGGCCAAGTTGGTTGGCCTTGCCTTCGGTACTCAGGCTTACACCCTCTACCTTTTCGTAATGCTCCAATTGAGTAGAGAACAGCCTGGCCATTTCCATAGCAGGACCAGCAGCTCCAGCGATTGCCATGGCTGAGTATTGATCTACCTTAATGACCTTTTCCATGTTGCGGTAAGCGATAAGATGTCCTTCTGTAGCTCTTCTGTCTCCAGCTACGATCACTCCATCTTTATATCGTAGAGCAATAATAGTAGTACCGTGTCTTATACGACCGGCTAAGGTGTCACCCATCCAGTTTGCCAAGTGGGCAGGGATGCCATTACGCTCATTGATTGCGCTATCTATACTGCCGTTCCACCAGTAGCTACCGGAATCATTTTTCCTGGTGCGAGCTAATGTTGCCATGAAATTTGGCCCTGGATCATCAGTGGGGCTGAATATTGGCAGGGTCATATACTATTGACCACCTTTCTGTACGTAGCTACGGACGAATTCTTCTGCGTTTTCTTCCAGGACCTCGTCTATCTCATCCAATATGTCATCCAGCTCAGCCTTCAGCTTCTCTCCAGATGCAGTAGAGGTAGAGTGCTCATCTGTCTCTTCTTCGGTTTCACGCTTTGTTGAAGTACTTCGATGCTTTTGTTCTCTTTCCGGCATAAGTGTCAATACCTCCTATCGTCTATTATCTTACCCGCTTCGGTAATTTATCTATCATCACTGTATACTAATATCGGCACAGATATAGTGATTGTGTATAAAAAGCTAGTGGTACTATATTTCAAGTGGTACTATATTTCAAGACTATGCAACAATTCAGTTGCATCCTTGCTGCTCCGTATCAGCGCATCGACGTGATTGGCGGTACCCTTCAGCGGATCCATCATCGGAACTCGTTTTAATGGACCATCCTTTAGATCAAAGACGAGAGAGTCCCAATTGGCGCTGGCAATCTCATTGGAGAATTTTGCAAGGCACATACCCCTGAAAAATGCTCTTGTATCACTAGGAGGCGTGACCACTGCTTTGTTTATCTCATCATCAGTTACCAACCTCTCTATGCCCACGCGCCCATAAAGAGATTTTTCCGGATTTAGGTCATGGTATTGTATGTCTATAGCCCTAAGCCGCGGATCAGTCCAACTTGCATTGTGACGGTCCATATATGCCTGGAGAAGACGGTATTTTGCTACCCAGTCCAGTTGGCCCGAGAGTAACATTGGGTCAGATTCCAATAATTCCAGTGTGGACTCCCATCGCTTCATCATCATCTTACCCACCTCTTCGTCTCCCAGTACTGACAACCCATTCTGATCTACATAGTCGGATGCCAGCTCGAATATTTGCCACTGTAGCTGTAATGCAGTAGCAGTCGTGCCATTTATGAGTTCAAGTGCGGTATTCAGTCCGACATCATGCGATACTTGGTGTATAGCATGTACGGGGTTTGCTAGTATGATGTCTGGATTATCCAGCCTATCATCCTCGATCATAGCCAGTACCAAGGCAGTAGTACCTACCTTGAGGAATGTCGATACTTCTGACATGTTTGCATCTCCTACAATAACATGAAGTCTCCTGAATCTGGCAGGATCAGCATGTGGCTCATCGCGTGTATTGACGATAGGGCGCTTTAGCGTGGTTTCAAGTCCTATTTCCTCCTCGAAGAACTCACCGCGTTGGGACAACTGGAATGGTATTGCACGACTGTTGCTGGCGAGTTCGGATCCCACTTTCCCTGCACCTACCATAATGATACGGGTGACGAAGTGGGTGATTACCTGTTTGGCAATACGTGAAAATGGAACCTCTCGATTCATCAGGTAGTTCTCGTGGCAGCCATATGAATTCCCCTTGCCGTCTGAATTGTTTTTTATTACCGTAATTGGTGATTCTGCTGGCAGATGTTTGTTTGCGGATGCAACTGATCTACGTAGAATTTCCTCTCCTGCTTTGTCGTATAGTACCAACTCAAGCGGATTGGCGCATTCTGGGGTGGAGAGTTCTGGATGAGCATGATCTACGTAGTACCTCGCACCATTGGTTAGTACAGCGTTGACGAGGTGGGTTTCTATCTGTGGGGGTTGTCCGTTGGTTGCGCTGAATCCCCGTGCGTCATTGGCTGGGTTTTCGTTTTCGAAATCCCAGCCTGCTCTTTCCAGATCAGTAACGTAACTGTTTACCAGTAGCGAAGAAAGTGACACCGGGTTGTCATGGTTGTTGTTACTGTGTATGCCATACTCTGTCTCAATCCCGCAAACTTTTACTATTGCCATGCATATGAGGTTAGCTCATAATTGAGGTACTTCACCATCACGCTAC
>JAJZWK010000021.1 GCA_021846725.1 Actinomycetes bacterium
GACGGTAGTACCACACTACCAAGCACGCCTATCAGACTTCCAAGCAGTACAAGCCCAGCAGTACTTATAGAAAATATCCTTAAAGATCTACCAAACTTACGGATAGATCCTGTTGGTAAAAGTGAAGTCATCATTGAACCATTCCTCTATTCCGTTCCCAAGTATTTCGTTATATGTGTAATTCATTTAATGCCAGAAATACTTATACAGTCTATGTGCAGGCAACTTCCAAATTACACATCCATCAATATACTACACAGAACACAGCATGGCATATGCAATATGCAATTGAATCTACGAAAACAGACCACGGTTACATTCTCTATACAGACCAGGGTGCAATTGGAGAGCGTACGAGGCCAAGACGCATTTGTCTCAGCTTCTTGATCGGGTGGCCAATGGCGAAGAGATAGTGATTGCCCGCGGGGGCGTCCAGTTGCACAGCTTGTGCCACTATCGAAGCAGCGTGAACCACGGGTGTTTGGGGCATGGCGTGGTCGTGTGAGGATAGCTCCTGATTTTGATGTATTGCCACCCGAGCTGGAAGCAGCATTTCGCGGTGAATCGTGATGAGTGAGTCGTGATGAGGTTGTTGCTCGATACGCATGTGCTACTATGGTGTCTCATGGATAGCGACCTTTCGCGACCTGCTCGTGATGCGATAGCAGATCCTGCCAATGAGGTAGCGGTCACGACTTATTTACTGTGGCGTCTTGATGTCTTTGTGGCTGATCGGGGTGGAGTATAGCGTTTTGAAGCTGCCGGGGTCGCACGAGCTACGGTTGCCTTTGCCTGTTGGCGCTCTCCACGCCGAGTCATTCGGGAGAAGAGAGGATCTCTGGTTTTGGTCGGCTTGGTGCGAGTGACTCCTGCGGCTTGCATGGTTGTTTGCAACTCGCGCTGCACCTTCATCGCTTGCCATATTAGCCATGCCCCCAGAGCGTAAAACGGGATGGCAAATAGAAGGTCACCACCGAAGGAGAATCCGGTAAACAATACTGCAAAACCCAGTAATGCCCTGCGCTTGATCCATGAGGCAAAAAATATTATGCCAGCCAAAAGGAGCCCAACCGCTAGATATATAGCTATCCCGTCGGTGCCCAACTGCCCCTTGTGAGGCTTGGCAGGATGAATGAGAAGTGGTACGGTGAGTAGTAGCCAGAGTATGGCGGCGACTATAGATGCTATGAAGCCATACCTGCGCTCTTTATCGTTGAGGCGGTTGACCGCTTCTTTTACAGCGTTACCTGTTTTCTTGGTGCTGACACTATCACTATTAAGTGCTGGAGCAGACCGGTTGACTGATTTGGAGTCGTCCGGGATGTACTTATCTTCTTCTGGTGTATCATCTTCTAACTCAGCATCATCTTCGTCTAAGATGTTTTCATCTTTCTCCAAGTCGACATCTTTTTCATATAGCATGTCCTGGTTGTCTACAGTGTCTTGTTCATCTGTCAATGTACTTTCTTCGTCTAGGCTCTCTTCTTCAGATGCAATGTCTTTTTCAATGGTCACAACGACAGCTTAATACGATTTTTGGTAGTGGCGTTGCCGCGGTGGATGGCTACCTTGAGCAAAGTTGGACTGGAGATGCCCCTGATATCTAGTACATGCTCTCCTGTAGCTGAAACTAGGAGTTTATGGAGCGAGTAGGTCAGGAGAACTCCTCTCGTTGCCCTATTCGTCGGGGTCGACATTAGCTAGGAGTTTATGGAGCGAGTAGGTCAGTAACAGTATCTACCGTTGCTCTAATGGATGATCTTTCTACCGCTTAGCAGTTTCGGTGTTATAGATATGGTATGAGCTTTCATCCCTCCTGCCCATGGTCGTAAGCCTTCACCTATTGCCTTTCGTTCCAGGGAAGCATCTTCGACTACTTCAGCATGTCCTATAGCGAGTACACTCCAACCTTCCTCCCTCTCGTCATCTATACTATCTACCTCAAATGCCACTACACAATGCATGAGAGCAGCGTCAAGCTTGGTTCCCGGATTGGTGCGGAAGAGAATGCGATTGTCGCTATATATGTAGTTTACAGGAAGTATGACTGGGAGTGCATTGATTGTGACACCTACCCTGCCTACAATTCCACTCTTCAATAGTCGTAGACATTCATCGTGTTCGAGTACCTCCAGCGTTCCTTCGTTGCTGTCTGCTGCAAGATTGAAGCTGGGATAATCTATTGAGTCACCGGGAAAACCTTCCAGTGGAGGATCTTGCGTATATGACGAATTGCTTGTCAGGATCATCATAAAAACTCTACTCTTGAGAAGCTAGTATTTCTAGGGCATTTGGTCACAACCTCTTAACAACAAGGAGTATGGATCGGGGTTTGTACTTACGAGGATTTGTGATGATTCGGTGCCCCAATGGTCTGTTTCGTAAATAGTGAGATGAACCATTGGGCAATTAGCACCCCAGGCTATATTATGTGCTATTATGGTAGCAAACGTGCGGGCGTGCTCGGCTGAATATGGTGTGTCGAAAAGCGTGGGTTCAAGCCCACGCTTATTTTATGACTATACCAGAAGCATGCGCGGATGGCTGTGAATTGGATGGGCTGTAACTATTCAGTCCTGAGACATGTCGGCAACTGCTGGCAACTAGTGAATTGCTGGTTGGCCCGCATGATTAGTTTAGTAAGGAGGTGATGAGTTGTATGGAAGGACGTTTAGAGATGGAAATGGCACAAGTGGTGAGGCCGCTGGGAGTTACGCTTTATTCGGTGGACCGAAAACCCGGCATACTCCGTGTTGTGCTGGACAAGAGGGGTGGAATCGATCTTGACCGTCTTGAAGAGGCATCTCGTCTCCTGTCTGCTTTTTTGGATACCAGTGATACCTCGAATGATAAGTCGTACGTATTGGAAGTATCCAGTCCCGGTGCAGAGCGAAGAATACTGAACCCATCGCAGGCTGAATGTGCAATTGGCCTGTTGGTGAGCGTGCAATTTCGTGGTCATCCTACCGGCAGAGATGCTGACGTAGAGAAGAAGGATGATTCCACAATCTATGGTCGATTGCTATCTGTCGAGGGGAATGATCTCGTCATCGAACAGGTCGATCCGTTTCCCAAAAAAACAAGGAATCCAAAGCATAGCGGTAGTGTAGAGGGTGCCCATATCCATACAATACGGGTTACGCTCAATGGTGATGTGGTTGTTCGTACAGTACTTGGATGGAGGGAAAAGGAGGATGTCCGGTGAGAAATAATCTTGAATTCATGGATGCTCTGGCGCAACTTGCCCGAGAGAAGGGTATTGCTGTCGATACGCTCATGGAGGCGTTGGCAAATGCACTTGTGGCAGCTTACAAGAGGAGACCGGGAGCGGCAGAAGAGGCTGTAGTCACTATCGACTCTGAGACAGGGGAGATTAGGGTGTATGGTCAGGATCTTGACGATGAAGGGAATGTCGTTAGGGAATGGGACGATACTCCTGAAGATTTTGGTAGAATTGCAGCTCAGACGGCCAAGCAGGTGATAGCTCAGAGGATCAGAGAAGTAGAGCGCGACCAGAAATATGATGAATACGCCGGACGCGAAGGTGATATTATAACTGGTATAGTTCAGCAGAGTGACAGTAGGCTGACACTTCTTGACCTGGGAAAGGTGGAAGCCCTGCTTCCTCCTGCAGAGCAGGCACCATTCGAGCGCTATGAACATGGTTCCAGGGTAAAAGCATATATAGTTGAAGTAAGAAAGACCACTAAAGGCCCTCAGATAATCGTGAGTCGCTCACATCCAGGATTGGTCAAGAGATTATTTGAGTTGGAAGTGCCGGAGATTCTTTCCGGGGTGGTCGAGATCAGGGCAATGGCTAGAGAGCCCGGCCATAGGACCAAGGTGGCTGTATCATCTAACGATCCAAATGTGGATGCTGTGGGAGCTTGTGTCGGAACAAGAGGATCGCGTGTAAGGATGATAATCAATGAATTGCATGGTGAGCGTATAGACGTAGTTCCTTATTCGGACGACCCTGGCAAATTTATAGAGGCAGCCTTACAGCCTGCCCATATTCGCGAAATAGTCTTGAATGAAGAGGAGAGGTCTGCTGTAGTATTCGTCAATGATTATCAATTGTCGTTGGCTATTGGGAGAGAGGGGCAGAACGCCAGGTTGGCAGCCAGACTTACTGGATGGCGCATAGATATAAGGAGCGAGGTTGATACCTTGCAGCATCCTCAGGAAAGCGGAGAATGGGCTGAAGGCGAATGGGTAGAGAATGAATCCGGCGAGATGGTGTGGCGTCCTGCTGAAGGTGGAGAGACGCTTTCAGCAGAGGAGTGGGATCTTGCCGTAGAGAGCAACTTGCCGGATCAAGACGCTGATAAAGACACCAATGAACAGCCGGAGAACGAACGTAATTAGCGACAGGAGTGCCGGTGGCCGGTAAGGTTAGAGTTTATGAGTTAGCCAGAGAGTTTGGACTGACCAATAAGGAGACACTGGATCTGTGTCTTTCTTTGGGTATTGGCGTAAAGAGCCATTCTTCATCCATGGAGGAAGCTCAGGCAGATAGAGTGCGTCGTAAGGCTGATTCACAGGGGTTAAGACGTGATACCCAGCCGACAGCAGAGGAATCTATTCCTACAGCAAAGACACCTGCTGCCAAAGCGACAAGAACCAGTGTACTGAAGGATGACAAGCAAGGGTCTGCTGAAAAGGAGGCCGTGGTCAAGGAGGTCACGCCTGCCAAGAAGGGTTCCGGTAGGTCAACAGCTGGAAGGTCAGTTAGTACCTCTACCAAGAAGGGAGCTGTAGCTAAGGGGTCAGCTCTTGGCAAGAAAGAGTCTACCGTTAGGGAGTCTACGGCTGAGACAACTACGGCTAAAAAGGCCGCTACGGCTAAAAAGGAGCCTACAGTCAAGGAGGAGCCAACTATAGCCAAGACGGCTGCCAGAAAATCATCAGATAAGGCTGGTATCGTAACAGAGGAACCTGGTATTGAAGGATCCCGTGGAGAAGTTGCAGAGGTCACACCGGCTACCAAGCGAGTTACCAAGCGAGTTGCTAGCGAGACGGGTACTCCTACAACTGCTACTGCCAAGAAGGAGACGGTTAAGAGTGCACCAACGGAGCAGGAGCCTGTATTAAAAACTTCTGCTGAAGCATCTACCAAGGCTGTAGAAGCTCAAGTTACCATGACTGAGGTAACAGCCACCAAAGAGCCAGCTACAAAAGCTTCGGCCAAAGAGCCGGCTGCAACAAGTACAGGTGTCGCAAAGACTGTCGGAACGGCGGACGCTGCTTCATCTGCAGGATTATCTGGTACCAAAGAGGTTGCAGGGAGCGATGACGGAGTGCAGACAGCTCGTACTTCTACACCTACCGGGAAGCCGCTAAGTGCTTCGGGTAAACCTATACCCCCTCCACCAAGACCGCCGCTAAGTGCTTCGGGTAAACCTATACCCCCTCCACCAAGACCGCCGCTAAGTGCTTCGGGTAAACCTATACCCCCTCCACCTGGCAGAGGGAATTCTCAATCTGCAAGGACGCAATTTGCAAGGAGAGGCGACGGTTCTGGACCACTTGGTACTATTGATCAGCGCTCTGGGGCCAGAACGGACAGAACACCTCGTCCATCGTACACACAAAGATCATACGCGCGCCCTGACGGAATCAGTATTACGACCAGCGAACGGCCAATAGGCGAACGGCCAATAGGCGAGAGGTCGACCGGCATGGTGAATGTGCCAGCTGCAACGACATTTCCACCATCCAGGCCGAGCCAGAGGGGTGCCGGACGAGGTCAGGCCAAGCGTTCCAAGCGAAGAAGGCGCAATGTAGAAGAGCTGGAGCCAACCCAACTTACCGAATATAAAATATCCAATGCTCCAGTGCCAGAGGGTGAGATCATTGTGGAGCGTGGATGCACTCCACAGGAACTAGGCCCTAAGCTCAATCGCTCTGCAGGGGACGTTGTCCGGTTCATGCTTTTCCAGGGTGAGATGGTCACTGCTACACAGCCATTGACCGATGAAATGATCGAGTTGTACGCTATGGAGCTGGGGGCTCAGGTCAAGCTCGTCGACCCCGGTCAAGAGGAAGAGACGATTCTCATGGCTCGTTATATAGGGATAGATGAAGAGATTCCCGAGGAAGAGCTTGAACCACGAGGTCCAGTAGTTACAGTGATGGGACATGTAGATCATGGTAAGACGCTGCTTCTTGACAGGATAAGGTCGTCAAACGTTGCAGCTGGTGAATCAGGTGGAATTACTCAGCATATTGGTGCATATCAAGTTGCGGCAGGTAATCACCTCATCACGTTTATAGATACGCCAGGCCACGAGGCGTTTACTGCTATGCGTGCCCGAGGGGCACAGGTAACCGATATAGTCGTTTTGGTGGTCGCGGCAGATGACGGGGTGATGCAGCAGACCGTGGAGGCGATAGACCATGCACGTAGCGCAGAGGTACCGATCATAGTTGCAATAAACAAGATAGACAGACCTGAGGCAGACGTAAACCGTACTATGCAGCAGTTGGCGGAGCACGGCATTATTCCTGAGGCCTGGGGTGGAGATACGGTGGTCTGTGAGATCTCCGCATTAGAAGGTACCGGTATCGATGATTTACTTGATCATATTGCTATTGTTGCCGAATTGGAGGATTTGAAGAGTACGTCCAAGGGAAGAGCGGTGGCGGTGATCCTGGAAGCAAATCTGGATCCCGGGAAAGGACCAGTCGCTACAGTTATTGTACAGCGTGGTACGCTTAAAGTAGGTGACAGTGTAGTTGCCGGAGCGGCTTGGGGAAAGGTAAAAGCCTTAGTAGATTTCTTGGGTAAGCCTCGCAAGAGTGCAGGACCATCTACACCGGTTCAGGTGCTTGGTTTCTCGCGTCCACCAGCCGCGGGAGATACTATGTTTGTTACTCAAGATATAGCATCTGCAAAATCCATGGGAGAGGCGATAGAACGTCGTGAGCGAGTTACGGGGCGTATAGCTACATCAGTATCGGCGGGGGTGAAGCTGGAGGATATCTTCGAGCAAATACAGAGTGGGATACGTGCAACGTTAAACCTTATTGTGAAAGCTGACGGCCAGGGAACCCTTCAAGCTGTGCTTGACAGTCTGGAGAAGCTGGAGAGGGAGGAGGTAGCTATAAACTTCCTGCATAAAGGGGTGGGTGGCATAGCCGAGAGTGATGTGCAACTGGCAATCGCATCCAATGCCACCATTATAGGGTTTAATGTAAGACCTGACAGGCGCTCCAGAGAGTTGGCAGAATCTCGTGATGTCGATATCCGTACTTACGAAGTGATTTATAAACTTATTGAAGATGTCGAATCTGCTGTTGTAGGTATGCTTGCGCCGAAGGTCGAAGAGAATGTAACTGGTGAGGCTGAAGTGCGTGAAGTATTTCGCGTTCCAAGGGTTGGCGCAGTTGCAGGCTGTTTCGTGCGAGATGGTGTCATAACTCGAGGTTCCAAGGTACGTTTTCTGCGTGAAGGGGTAGTGATATGGAACGGATCCATATCTTCGTTGAAACGCTTCAAGGAGGATGTGAGGTCAGTCCAGTCGGGCTTTGAGTGTGGTATTGGTCTATCAGGCTATCAGGATTTGAAGCCCGGTGATATTATCGAAACATATGAAGAGGTTCCTGTAGAGCGCAAATAGAAGTACCTAGGTTCTCTGGAGCGGCACGGTAGCCCTTATATAGATGGTTGGTTGCCCTGGCAAGCCGATTGGTGCTCTCTAGGTTCTCTGGAGCGGCACGGTAGTCTTTATATAGTGTATGATCATACTGGAGGTGGTTATTATGGCATCGTGGTCGATAAAACGCCAGACACCTAGATCGTTTCCACGGACGGTAAGGGTAAATGAACTTCTCAGGGAGGTCATAGCGGAAGAGATAGAAAAGATGCCTGATTTTGATGACATTGACGATATCGTAACTGTCACGGGAGTAGAGGTGTCTTCAGACCTGAGTCATGCGACCGTGTTTGTCAGTCCATTCAGCGACGAGATAAAGGACTTCCTGGATGCGGTAAGAGTAGATATGCAACGTACCATCAGTAGGCAGGTGAAGATGAAGAGGACGCCAAAGCTGGAGTTTGCTGCAGACCCAGCTATTTATGAGGGAGAGAAAGTGGAAATGCTATTGCGAAAGATACACTCAGATGATCGGTAGGGTGATCAGGCGCTAATGGTTGTTGAGCGAGCGGTAACTACCAAGCTGGCTTCGGGGTCTCCGTCAAGAGAGTTGGTCGGCATGGTGGCAGTAGACAAAGAGCAGGGATGGACGTCCCATGATGTTGTTGCCCGGATAAGGCGCTTACTCGGTCAACGTAGAGTAGGTCATGCCGGTACATTGGATCCGGATGCAACCGGGTTACTGTTGGTAGGTATAGGTCGTTTTACCAGAGCATTGAGATTTCTGGAAGGCCTTACCAAGGTGTATCAGTGCGAGGTCGTATTGGGTACAGCTACGGATACCTTGGATGCGAGTGGAAGAGTGACCGGTACCTGGGATATGACAAGTGTATCTTTGGATGATATGAGAAATGCTGCTGAGAAAATGACTGGAGAGATTGAGCAGATACCACCTATGTTTTCTGCAGTAAAGGTGGGAGGAGAAAGACTGTATGCCAAGGCAAGACGTGGGGAGAGTGTAGAGCGGAAGAGTCGTAGAGTAACGGTTCATTCATTTGAGGTGCTTGATCCTTCCGAACCCGGAATCTTTCCAGTATCGATAGCTTGCTCTACGGGCACTTATGTGCGTTCGCTGGTAGCTGATATTGGTACTCTGCTCGGGGGAGGAGCGCATTTGCGCAACCTGAGGCGCACCAGAATAGGTTCATTCTCAGTGGACGAAGCAAGAGAGGTGGATTCGATCTCTGAGGGGAGTATATTGACACCAGCACAGGCACTGAGGGATATTGAGCAGGTACATGTAGATGGTGAGTTGGCTGGCTTGGCAAGACGGCGTATGCCGCTTGATCGAGTATCTACCGGTGTCCAGACTGCAGGCCCTTATGCACTCCTGGATGATGAAGGAAGGTTAATAGCCATTTACGAGGGTACATCTACTGACAAAATAGTTGTCGGGCTGACTATATGAACGGTGTCAAACTTCTGTGCTCCAATGATCTGTGAAAACGGCTACTCTTTTTAATTAATGAAAACATATTACTCATTTGAAGATGTTCGTGGGCTTGGTGATGGTGCTGTTGTAACTATTGGAGTCTATGATGGGGTGCATATAGGACACCGTAAGATACTGGGAGAGTTGCAATTGTATGCGGATGAGCTTCGTTTGCCGTCAGTGGTGGTAACGTTTCATCCCCATCCAGCTGCTATCGTACATCCGGATGCGGTTCCTCCACTGATATGCTCGCTGGAGCGGAGGCTGGAGTTGTTAGAAGAAAATGGCGTGGATGTGGTGGTGGTAGTGGAGTTCGATCAGCATTTCAGGAATGAAGAAGCTCAGGAATTTATAGACAGAGTATTGGTAGATTCTCTTCATGCGAAGGCGGTCATTGTCGGTTCTGACTTCCGGTTTGGTAGAGAGCGGGCAGGTGATGTCGAGATGCTGAAGATATTTGGCGAGAAGCGAGGATACATTGGGGTGAGTGTCGATCTATCGTATGTCTACGAAGAAGAAGACGGTGGCCTCGGTAAGGTGGTTCTGCAAGTGGGTGATCAATTGGATGTGCGTGAAGGCGGTAAGGCAGTTGGCGGTAGTGGTAGGGGAGATGCACATGAGCCCATGATGGGTGGTGGCAGGAAGGGCGTGCAGTTGGATGGCAAGGTGTCATCGTCGTTGATACGGCAGCTGGTATCCTCTGGCGATGTCGTTAGTGCAGCTAAGTTACTTGGAAGATATTTTGAACTGTCTGGTACGGTCGTTGAAGGTCATCGGCGCGGTGGTCCCTTACTTGGTTATGCAACCGCAAATATCGCGATAGAAGATGGTATGTTGTTACCTGCTGATGGTGTCTATGCTGGGTGGTTTGTTATGCCTGGTGGCAGTGACCATGCATGCGCTATATCTGTAGGGGCAAACCCGACCTTTTCAGATGGAGAAGCCGTTGCTGTTGAAGCGCATCTTCTCGATTTCAATGGTAACTTGTACGGGGAGAGAGCTACAGTGAAGCTGGTCCAGCGAATAAGAGGGCAAGAGAAATTTCCCTCTCCCGAAGAGCTAAAATCTCATATAGCCATGGACATAGAAGAGGTGCGTAATATCCTGGCATGGTCTGTTCGATAAGTATCGCTTTGCTAATTCTCTAAGGCATTGAGACGAGCGATTCGTCGGGAGGATCGGGTGTAGGCTGACTATGATCTGATCTCGTGTCGGACTTGTGACCGGTAACCAGAGGAGAGAAGGGAGTTCTCTGCACAAGAAAAGTATCGAACCAACTCAATGCTGCTATACCGGGTATCGAGAGTGCCCATACGAATAGTGCTCCGAAAATCACTCCACCGACCACATCAAAGGGATAATGTGCACCGACGTATATACGGTCAAAACACAGCAGCAGACCGGCTATTGTGGTGATCCATGCAATCAGGTGTTTTCTGGTGATCCATATACCAGCGATTACTGCTCCGGCAATTGTCGCATGTCCACTGGGAAATGCGTAGCCATGAGTCTTTGCAACTAATACCTCTACATGATGCAGTACCCAGTACGGTCGTATCTCACCAAACAAGGGCTTTAGGCCGTAATGGGCTATCACCCATGCCACTACGGTACCTCCTGCTGCCCAGAGTACTCTGGCGACGGATCGAACGGGATTTATTGCGTAGCGGCTTATCCACCATGCTATCAGCAACAGGATTGCAAGTAATGCTAGGCCGCCAAAATGAGCATAAAAAGCCATGAATCCATGAGCCCAGGCGGTATGCCTTGCAAAATGGTTTATATCCAGGTACCACTGTGTATTTATTCTCTTCAATTCACTCACTGTTTATTCAATCCTTGCATTTGTATTTGTTACCAATACTTTCATCTTTCCGCAGTCACCACTGTTTTGGGTGGATACCTGCATATTTTGATCGCGTTTCCATATCTTTACAGCATATTCCATCTGTGGTATCTTCCTCTTAGTCTTTTGGTCGACATTAGCAGTGCAGTATAGTTGATTCATTGCGGCGAGTGAATTCGCCTGGTATAATAGCAAAGTTAAGTAAATGGATAAAAAGGACATTCAATGATTGATAAAACAGCAATTATAGATGAGTACAGGGTACACTCTACTGACACTGGCTCTCCCGAGGTGCAAGTTGCCTTGCTGACGGCTCGAATATCACATCTTACTGAGCATCTGAAGGTACATAAGGGAGACCATCATACAAGGAGGGGATTATTGATGCTTATCGGTAAGCGGAGACGTCTACTAAACTATCTACACAATAATGACGTAGATCGGTACAGGTCTCTTATTGGTAAGTTGGGAATACGTCACTGAGTTCGACAGCTATATAGTATGGTAGCGGTTGACTTGGTTCTCCGCTTACAAATTGGGCAGGCTGGTCTATACTATGCTATGCTGGTTTCGGCGATTGTTTTTTGCCATAATCGTATAGTCGCGACAACGTAGGTGGTAAAAGTTATAGCTGCCAGTCGCCGGTCACCTATTTTATTTGTAAGAGCGTAGGTTCAAAATGGGTGGTCGACTACTGGGAACTATTTCTACCGGCGCTTGTCTAGCGGCTTCACAGCAAATTAACTAAAGGAAGGTAAATAATATGAATGAAGTTGTGAGCGTTTCTGCTCCCATGTCCGGTACGGATAATCTGGTAATGTCGTTTGAAACAGGTAAACTTGCCTTACAGGCTGATGGGGCAGTAGTTGGTAGACTGGGAGATACCATGGTGCTTGCTACCGCTACTGCATCAAAAGCACCAAGAGAGGGGGTAGACTTTTTCCCTCTTACCATAGACGTAGAAGAGAGGATGTATGCTGCGGGCAAGATCCCTGGGTCTTTTTTCCGCAGAGAAGGAAGGGCATCCGAGCAAGCTATTCTAACTGCTCGCCTCATAGATAGGCCGTTGCGTCCGTGCTTCCCGGATGGTTTTCGCAATGATGTGCATGTAGTGGCGACCATACTCGGAGTCGACTTGGTCAACCCTCATGATGTGCTTGCAATCAATGCTGCTTCGGCCGCTCTCATGATATCTGGAATTCCATTCGATGGTCCGGTTGGAGCCGTCAGGATTGCGTGGTCCAAGGAGGGGCAGTGGATACCTCATCCGAGCTATAGCGATGGTGATGATTCATGTCTTGAGATGGTAGTGGCTGGTAGAGCGCTTACCGAGGATGATAATAGTGATGTCGCTATCATGATGGTGGAAGCTGGCGGTACGGAAGTATCGTTCGAGCACTACGAGAATGGTACGCCAATGGTCACAGAAGATGTAATTGCTCAAGGCTTGGAAGAAGCCAAGAAGTGGATTATGGAATCTATTAGATTGCAGCGCCAGCTTGCAGAAAAAGCTGTTCGTTATGCAAATGATGCCCATGGACACTCTTATGAACTTATCGAAGAATGTCCGCAGGAGATAAAAGATGCAGTAGAGCAGTATGTCCACGATCGAATGAGTCAATTGCTTTCTATCGTAGACAAAGGTACTAGAGAAACGGCTCTGGCTGATCTTACTGCCGATACCGTAAGCAACCTGCAAGAGAAGTTTGAGGACCGGGAGACCGCCATAAAATCAGCAGTGCGTTCAGTTATGAAGAAGATGCTGAGAAAGCGTATCATCGAAGAGGGCGTGAGGGTGGACGGCCGTCGTGTGGACGAGGTCAGGCCGTTGCATATTGAAGTTGGCCTTATACCTACTGCTCATGGCTCCGGATTGTTTCAGCGAGGTGAGACCCAGGTGCTGAATATTGCCACGCTTGGAATGCCGCGTATGAGTCAGTTACTCGATTCCATCGGAATAGATGATTCAAAACGCTACATGCATCATTACAATATGCCTCCTTATTCGACAGGTGAGGCCGGTGTCATGCGTGGACCAAAACGTAGAGAGATCGGCCATGGATTGTTGGCTGAAAGGGCACTGGTTCCAGTGATTCCAAGCGAGGCAGTCTTTCCTTATACTTTGAGGCTTGTATCAGAGGCTATTTCCTCCAATGGATCCACTTCCATGGCATCTGTCTGTGGTTCCACTTTATCTTTGATGGATGCCGGTGTTCCTATACGTGCAGCAGTTGCCGGTGTCGCGATGGGATTGATCTATGAAAATGATCATTATGTAACTCTGACCGATATTCTTGGTATGGAAGATGCTCTGGGTGACATGGATTTCAAGGTTACAGGCACGAGGGAGGCAGTGACAGCTTTGCAGTTGGATACCAAGATAGATGGCATTCCTGCAGATGTTCTTGCTCAGGCGTTGTATCAGGCCAAGCAGGCCAGACTTTTCATACTAGATGCCATGGAGCAGGTGATTGCCAAGCCTAGGGAGCAGGTCAGCATGAATGCGCCAAAGATAATATCCTTTGAGATACCGCAAGATAAGATTGGCGAAGTGATAGGCCCTAAGGGCAAAACGATCAACACTATTCAATCCGATACCGGTGCCGATATTGCACTGGATGAGGTAGACGGCGTTGCTACTGTGACTATTGGTGCCAAGGAATCCAGTGCAGTGGAGGAAGCCAAGAGCCGTATTATGCTCATCCTGGATCCACCGAAGCCGGAACTGGGTGTTGCTTACTCGGGAACTGTTGTGGGAGTAACTAAGTTTGGGGCGTTTATCAATATTTTACCAGGTAGAGATGGATTGTTGCACATATCCAAAGTGGGTAGAGGCAAACGCATTGACCGAGTGGAAGAAGTCCTCAATGTTGGAGATTCCGTGGATGTGGTAGTGGATTCCATAGATGACGATGGTAAGGTATCTCTTTCTTATGTCGAAGGTAGCACTAGTGCTGATCATGAATACAGTGCTGGTAATGGCAGTCATACGACAGAGGAGACCATGACGACCGGTGGCAACGATGTTAGCTCAGAAGATACTAACTTAGAATTTGTTTCCTTTGAAGATGAGTTTGATCTGGAGCTGGAGAGAGAGGTAGGTAATCTCGGCCCGGAACCAGAGTCAGAGCGTTCCTCTGGAGATCGTCAACGGCCAGACTCTCACTCTCGTTCGAGTAGGCGTCATAAGAGGCGCTAAGTAGGGCTACGATTAATTAATGGCTCTCAAGGTAGATCAGATTTTTGATGATCTGAATTTGGTGACAGATGAGATGCCGGGAGCTCGTTCAGTTGCACTTGGCGTGTTTGTAGGTGTTGGTTCACGCGATGAGGATGCCAAGTTCTCTGGCGCATCACACCTGTTGGAGCATTTGGTGTTCAAGGGAACTGCCGAGTTGACAGCCAGGCAAATAGCTATATCCATGGATTTGATGGGCGGCGAGTCCAATGGTTTCACTTCCAGGGAGTCTACCTATTTTTACGTGCGGGTCTTACCGGAAGATCTTACAGAGGCTGCCGCAATACTTTTTGGGATGTTGAGCATTCCGGCATTGCGGGAGAGCGACTTGGCCTCAGAGCGTCAGGTAGTACTGGATGAGATAGCCATGAATATGGACAATCCACATGATGTCTGTGCTCAGCGTTGTCAAGAGGCTCTTTTTCATGGTCACCCACTCGGCAATGAAGTCTCCGGTACTGTAGAAAGTGTAGAGGCTATAAATGCAGAAATGCTAAGGGATTGGTTTGAGTCTTATTACAGGCGTTCCAATATAGTAATAGCGGCAGCCGGAGCGTTTGATGATGAGCAGTTGATATCACTCGTGGAGAGATGGTTTAGCTCTCGTGAGGGAGGCAAAAGTCCTCAGCGTGTACCTCCCTTGAGTAATCAGATTCCTCTGGTAGTAACCAGGAGAGATACAGAGCAGGCCAGTATGGAGATAACATTTAGGGGTTTCTCTCGTCACGATAAAAATCGGTGGAGTGCCGAAGTACTGGACCAGATCGTTGGAGGGTCAATGTCATCGCGCCTGTTCCAAGAGATAAGAGAAAAAAGGGGGCTTGCCTATTCTGTATGGAGCGATGTAACTCGATATGATGATACCGGTTCATTCTCTATCAGTGCCGGGTGTGCACCGGGTAATCTCATGGAAGTACTTTTTCTTTCGGGTGGTATATTAGCGGATGTGGCCGCCAAGGGAGTCACCGCTGAAGAGATCGATTTGGCTAAGAAGCATTTGAGGTCGGGGTTGCTGCTCTCTCAGGAGCATCCTGTTTCGCGTATGGCCGGGATAGGATCCTCGCTGTTGCATTATGGGAGAGTTATAGACATTGATGAGATACTATCTAATGTAGATGCTGTGACCGTCGACGACGTTACGAGAGTGGCCTCCACCCTGTCGTCATCACCGATGACCCTTTCTGTCGTGGGACCTTTTGATGAGGATTCCTTCGCGGGTTGGTCTAGCGGTAATCTGCATGAGGTGCTGTCGAGAGTTTCTTCTACCACATAGAGCGCATTAGCCGATAGACATCGATAAGCGATGTAGTAGCTTTTTCTGGGAGTGGTTGCATAGCTCCAAGCTGAGTTGCCCCGAGTACTATTTGCGCTATCTTCTCGACCAAAATAGTTACCTCCAGAGCGTGATCCGGAGATTTACCAATCGCCACCATGCCGTGGTTGGCAAGTAGCGTGGCGCTCCTTCCCTCCAGCGTGGCTACTGCATTTGCCGCCATATCCGGCGTTCCGCTCATTCCGTATGCCGATACCTGTATGTCTCCTCCAAGGTAGATAATGGCTTCGTCCATCCATGCAGGTATGGGCTTGCCAGCCAAGGCAAACATACTCGCGTGTACTGGGTGGGAGTGGATGACTGCTTTTACATCTGAGAAGCGATTGTAGCAGTCCAGATGAAGTAATTTTTCAGAGGAAGGAGATTGTGTGCCTTCGAGTACGTTTCCGTGTGTATCCATTATGACAAGATCTCCAATGTTCATTTCCTCGTATGGAATAGAGGAGGGGGTGATACATACATTGCCATTGTTTAGGAGAGCGGATACGTTACCCTGGGTGCCCTCTACAAGCCCTTTGGCATACATTCTTTTAGCGACTTCCAGCACCTGATGTCGGGTGGCATCATTGTCGACCTGTGCTTTCCTGTCGACCTGTGTCGATTGGGTAGAATGTGCTGGTTGATCTATTTCCATGCTTTATAGACTACCATTATTGCTATATTAGAGGCTCGGCACGCTGGTTGTTCTCTGTCCCCGCCCCCCGTGCCGCCACTCGTTCCCACTCCTGTCATCATCTTTTCGCCGCCGCCCGTCTCACTATCCGCTCCTACTACCGCTGCCACCCGTCGCCACTCTAAAATTATCGATATCTAATGTTAGTATTAGGACTATTTACATGATAAAATAATATTTAGATAACTGCGTTTGAGTTATTGAGCGAACCGCATGACGAAGATTAGCAATTAAACTGCACGACTAAGATGGGTAGCAGAATTGTACGGCAACGATAGATGACGAAGATGGGTAAGTGGTGAAAAGATTGAGCGATACGAATTCATATATGCATGCCAGCGACCAGGACGACAGATACAAGGGAAAGTGGTTGGCGCTTTCAAACACCACATTGGGGATGTTAATGGTCGTGATAAACTCGACCATTATACTTATATCGTTACCTGATATATTTAGAGGAATTCACCTGGACCCACTCTTACCGAGTAATACTGATTACTTTCTCTGGCTCTTGATGGGCTATATGGTTGCTACTGCTGTCTTGGTGGTGAGCTTTGGCAGGCTTGGTGATATGTATGGTCGCGTCAAGATGTACAACCTTGGGTTCGTTATATTCACAATATTTTCCATAATGCTTTCTATCACATGGATGCAGGGTCCGGCGGGTGCTATGTGGTTGATATCTATGCGTATTTTGCAGGGTGTCGGAGGGGCACTAATCTTTGCAAACTCCTCCGCCATTTTGACGGATGCTTTTCCTCAACATCAGAGGGGATTGGCTCTTGGCGTCAATCAAGTGGCTGCTATTGGCGGATCGTTTCTTGGGCTGATCATAGGAGGGCTACTCGGACCTGTCGAATGGCATCTGGTATTTGTCGTATCTGCTCCTATAGGCATATTTGGTACTATATGGTCGTATTTCAATCTTCATGAGCATGGGGTGCGTCAAGCATCCAAGATAGACTGGTGGGGAAATATCACCTTTG
>JAJZWK010000022.1 GCA_021846725.1 Actinomycetes bacterium
ATAACTCTTGATTTCAGGGGGTATACCTCTGGAGTAGTAGGAAAGGCCAAGTCTATAGCACATGAGGCGTTGCAGCCTTTTCAGGTAGGCGTGACGGATACGCTGAAGCCAATTGGAAACTATTTGGATAGTATATTTCAAACAGGGGCATTGGTAAGGGAAAATCAGCAACTGAGATCAGAGAATTCATTTCTTAAGCAGAAGCTACTCTCTACAGCTTATGCACGAGAACAATTGAAGCAGATAAGCGCTCTTGAAAAATTGCCTTATGTCGGGTCAATACCAGTTGTTGTTGCACCGGTCATATCTGGGGCAAGTTCTAATTTTGAATCGACTGTCGAACTCGGAAAAGGTACATCTTCCGGTATTGCCGTCGGTATGCCGATAGTAGGGTACGGTGGGTTGCTGGGAACGGTTATTGACGTATGGAGTAGTGGTTGTACTGTGCGTCTGTTGTCTGATCCGCATTCTGTGATAGGTGTGCGTGTAGGGACTAATGGACCTTATGCCATGGTAGCCGGTACTGGTAACGGTGGCAAATTGACGGTAGACTATATTGCACCTGGTACTCAGTTACCGGTAGGTACCCCTATATATACCAGCGGCTTGAATGGAGCTATATTTCCTCCGGGTATTCCGGTCGGCTATGTCTCCAAGGTAACCGGTACTACTAACGCTTCTGGCGATGAAAGCGTGCAGGCGACAATGTATGCGCATCTGTCTGGTTCCCAATATGTCGACATACTTCAATGGGTACAGGGGTCATAGTGATTAGTGCAGTACGTGTATTGCGGATATGGCTATGGCACACAGATCATAATCGGGCCGGGAGTCACAGTGATTAGTGCAGTACGTGTATTGCGGGTACTGGCTCTTGTGGTCGTTACCGAAATAGTGGAGGTTGCCTTGCTGGTGCATATCGACATACTTGGTGCTCATCCATCCTTTATGATCCTTATACCTATTGTCTCAGGCTACTTGATGGGATCGTCTACTGGTGCGGTGATGGGGTTCCTGTCGGGTATGACAGCTGATTTGTTCGTTCCTACTCCGTTTGGACTCACTGCCTTGGTATGGATTTGCACGGGATATCTTGCTGGACTGTCGGCAAATTTATTCAGTTCCACTACTGACGGAGATGCGGTGACAGGTTTATCCAGTACCGCGTCTGGCGCACAGGCAGCTGCCCATACCGGTACTGTTCCTGTTGCACTTGTATGTATGTTGTTGGCCGCTACTGCCCAGGTAGGTTATGCATTGCTGGGTGCTTTGTTTGGTGTACCGGCCATGCTGACCGGTTACCTGTTGCGTTCGTTTCCGGCTGTTATCGTTGGAGCTATTATCGGGGCAGGTCCCATGCTTGTTGCTGTCAGATGGGCATTTCAACGTGGTGGTGCACGTAACAGAATGGGGGGCATGCTATCTTCGGTTGCCGGATCCACCGGGGTGATGCGCAAATGAGTGGCAACCGGTATCGTGGTGTCCCCAGACTTTTCGGGCGCTCTCTAGCGAAGCGTATTCTTGACTATATCGGAATTACATGGCTGATTGCTTTGGCGGTAAGACTGAAACCAGCCAAACCCGACACCGGTAAATTAAGGATGAAACCTCGACAATCAGTTGTAAAGAGAATAGTGAATCCTGTGGAGGCTACTCCCAAGCCAGAGAGAAGGTTGCGAGTTATAGGTGTTGTCATCTTGTTTGCATTTGGAGTCCTCTTGGTTCGTCTTTACTATCTCCAGGTCCTTAGTGGACATACCTTTTCCAAGATAGTTAACTCTAATTCGGTACGCATAGCGCAAATCTCTCCCCCTAGGGGATTAATTTTGGCTAGAGGGGGAACAGTATTGGCCGGAGACAGTGTTTCCGAAGAGGTGGCCATATCGCAAAGTGAGGCTAGTAGCCATCCACAGGTCATAGGCAGGCTCGCCTCGGTATTGGGCGTTCCGGTATCGCAAATCAAGCAGGCCCTTTCTACCAATCTGTACAGTTCGTATCAGCCTGTTCCGGTTGCCAGCAATGTTCCGATGAATGACATTATGTACATAAGGGAGCATCAGCAGGAGTTTCCCGGCGTATCGATTCTGGCGAAGACAGTCAGGACGTATCCATTGGGAACCACTGGTGCTCATGTCCTTGGATACTTGGGGCAGATTACAGCAAGTGAATACAGAACAATGGCAAAAGATGGCTATTCGGCGAGTAGCCAGATCGGCCAGGCAGGCATAGAGGCTGAATATCAGAGTTATCTCAGGGGGAAACCTGGCATAGAGAGGTTGGAGGTAAATGCACAAGGGCAGGTGGTAGGGAAGTTCTCTACCACCCCTCCAAAGATGGGTGATTCCGTTGTTCTGAATATGGATGTTCCCCTACAGCAGCAGGTGGCCAGTGATCTGGCTTCCGAAATTGCAACCCTACGCAAGCATGGTGAGCCCGCAACGGGAGGAGCGGCTATAGTAATGAATCCACAGAATGGTCATGTATTGGCTATGGCATCCTATCCGACGTACAACCCCTCTGTCTGGGTAGGAGGCATCTCAGAGGCTCAGTATCAAGCGATCACCTCTCCTGCCAACGGCGTTCCTTTGCTGAATAGAGCGATAGATGGACTGTATACTCCTGGGTCTACCTTCAAGCTGGCTACCGCGACAGCTGCTCTTCAGGATCACCTGATTACCCCTACTTACACGTATCATGATACAGGAAGCTTCACCATTCCTGGGTGCAATGTAGGTAAGTGCAATTTCCATAATGCAGGATACCAAGCACTGGGCAATATCCAGTTGCCTATAGCGATATCGGCATCGGATGACTCATTTTTTTACAACATAGGCTATATGTTCTGGATGCAGCGATCTATCTATGGTCAGGATCCGATACAAAAAGTTGCCGCTGAGTACGGTCTCGGTGAGCTCACCGGTATTGATCTGCCGGGTGAAAATGTGGGTAGGGTGGATTCCCCACAGGTAAGACAGTACCTTCATACGCATTATCCACAGGCATTTCCCTATGCCGGTTGGTATACTGGAGACAATCTGGAGATGGCATTTGGACAGGGGATGACTGTTCTGACTCCCATTGAAGTAGCCGATGCTTATGCTACGTTTGCAAATGGAGGTACTCGTTATGCTCCTGAAGTTGCGGCTGCCATAGTTTCTCCATCAGGTAAGGTGATAAAGAGGATACAGCCAAAGGTTACTGGACATGTCAATCTGCCTTCATGGATCAGGCAGCCGATGCTCGCTGGATTCGAGGGAGCTGTTACCAACCCTCTTGGTACCGCTTACTACACATTTCAAGGCTATCCGTATTCCAGCCTCCCAATCGCAGGCAAGACAGGTACTGCCAGCCAGAATCCCAAACCACCCGTATCGTGGTTTACAGGGTTCGGTCCGGTCAACAATCCTAGGTATGTCGTCTGTGCAGTGATCAACCAAGCTGGGTATGGAGCTAATGGTGGAGCACCGGTAGTACGCCAGATATTCCAGTATCTCATCAAACATCCTGTCCCTCCGATGGTCATTCCATCGTCTTCAATAACCTCTACTACTCCAGTATCTGGGAGTCTGCCACTCAAGGTACCTGTAGCAGGGAATTCTGCAAGCACCGGATAATTATTACGCTATTTACGAGATCTTTGGCGGCCTAATGTGTTTCATAAGCTTCTGGATTCAGTCTCATGGGAAGGATGTCAGCTGTCTTTCAGGTATGCCACCATTGCATCATACAGTATGGTATAATGATTTTGATGGCTATTCGTGAATTATCAAGCATACCTGCCAATCAGGTCTGTTTCCACTACATGGTGTGTCATGTGTGAGGTGAATAATTTTACGTGTAAAGACGGTTTTCATCTTTTTTGGCCGCGATCACGTTGCAAGGCGCTATACAATACGTGCCCAAAGATTGGAGGATTACGCGTAAAGCCATATTTGACAGGATTTAAGAGGGATAAGTGTAAGCTATTGATGCAACAAGGTATCCCTCATGATTGATTTTAGAAGGGATTTATTATATGTCAAGACCCGTTGGCGAGCGGGAGGTGGAGGAGTCTGCTGGATCTGTCAGTAAGTCAGAACAGAGGATTCCTGCTGATGCTCCGCATCCAAAGATAGGAGATACCAGGCCAGCCCCCACGGCAAGTCGAACTCCGAGTACAGCTAGACCAGCAGGTGTTTCTGCAGTGGGTTCTCCGGCTGTAAACAATAATTCTACATTGGAGGATAGACCGAAGACAGGTAAGTCAGCGGCCAAGAGGCGGCCGCGAAAAAAGCCATCGCGTGGATCCGCTAAGACGCGTGCATTGGGCAGGTATACGATGTGTGTGCATGCCGGTAAGGATGCTACCCAAATAGCAATTCTGGAAGGGCGTACCCTAGTGGAGCATTATGTGTCGAAATTGGCCGATGATTCTACCCAGATTGATGGGAACATATATATGGGGAGGGTGCAAAATGTCTTACCTGGTATGGAGGCTGCTTTTGTCGATATAGGTACGCCGAAAAATGCAGTTCTGTATAGGGGAGATGTACGTTACGATCGAGAAGATATCGAATCGTTATCAAACAATGATCGTGCTTCTCAGTCTACTCTGCGCATTGAAGACATGCTCAAATCTGGACAGATGGTAATGTGTCAAGTAACCAAGAACCCTATAGGAGAGAAAGGTGCCAGGCTTACTCAAGAGGTATCTATTCCAGGTCGTTTTGTGGTGATGGTACCGAATTCAGCGATGTTTGGAATCTCCAGGCGTATCGAGGGGAATGAGCGCAAGCGTCTACGCAAGATTATTGATGAAGCCAAGCCTGATGGAGTTGGTATTATAGCTCGTACTGCTGCTCAGGGTGCCAGCGCAGATGAGATAAGGGATGACATTGCGAGGCTTGTCGGAACTTGGGAGGATATCTCTGCACGTGCTGTAAATTGTTCAGGACCAGCATTATTATACAGAGAGCCCGATCTGGCAATCAAAATCATCAGGGAAGAACTAAATGAAGATTACCGCTTGCTGATTATCGACAATCATGCCATCTATTCACAGGTGAAGGATTATGTAGATGCTGTCAATCCGGGTATGGCTGACAGGGTGGAGTTTTACGATCAAAGTGTTAGTGAGATACCTCTATTCGAGCGTTATCATGTTCATAGTCAGTTGCATAAATCGATTGATCGTAAGGTATGGCTACCCTCAGGTGGGTCGCTTATTATCGATCGCACGGAAGCCCTTACTGTCATAGATGTGAATACCAGTAAGAATGTCGGTACTTCCAACCTAGAAGAGACTGTTTTTATGAATAATCTCGAGGCTGCAGAGGAGATAGCGCGACAATTACGTCTACGTGATATAGGTGGAATAATCGTCATAGACTTTATCGACATGGAGATTAGAGAGAATAGGGATAAAGTTGCGGCAGCCTTTCGTTCGGCGCTGGCCAGAGATAAGACCAGGACACAGGTGTTTGACATCTCAGAGTTAGGCTTGGTCGAGATGACTCGTAAGCGGGTGTCTGAAGGGATGGTCGAATCTATGTCGCATGTCTGTCCTACTTGTTCCGGTACTGGGATGGTGCTGGACCAAACACTGATGTCATGAGATGCACTGCGACAACGCCTTGTTGTGCCCTTTATGATGGCAATGGGTGAGCTTTCCCGCCTACAGATTGGTCAAGGTCACGTCTGTTAAATGAGCTGATCGATGAGCTGAGTACAGCGTGCACTTGCTATTTTAGCTTTTCCAGGATGTCGTGATCCGCTGACATCCTTCTCATGGCTAAAGCCAGGGGCTTGCGGGGCGTGTTTGGTCAGTGGTCATTATGTAGTGGCGATTCGCACTGTTCTGTATATATAGGCTATACTGAATATCGTGTATGCAATAATAGATATTGGTGGAAAGCAAGAACGCGTAAGCATAGGTGACGTAGTCCGTGTCGAGCGCTTGGAGGAAGAAAACGGAAGCTTGGTAGACTTGGAGTCTGTGCTTGTAGTGGATGGTGATGATGTACGTGTGATGCCTGACGACTTGAGGGAGATAAGAGTTTCAGGCGTTGTGGTCGGCGAGGAACTCGGTGAGAAGATACGAGGCTTTACCTACAAGCCAAAGACCAGGTCGAGGAGGCATTACGGGCATCGTCAAATGTATTCGCTGGTGCAGGTCGAGTCCATTTCAGGTCCTGGTATTCATGCAAACAATGACCAGGATAGTGAGAGCGCTCAGGATGATAATAGTGATCAGGATGGCAAGGTAAATGCCGACAGCACAGGTAGTCGCGTAGATACGGTAGCCAGTACAGTTACGGTTGTAGACGGAGATGGAGATTAGGAGGCAGGTGTGTCCAAGACCAAAGGTGGAGGATCTACTAAAAACGGGAGAGACAGCAAAGCACAGAGGCTTGGTGTGAAGGTATTCGATGGCACTCCAGTCAGAGCAGGGGCCATTATCGTACGTCAGCGTGGTACCAAGTTTCATCCGGGCAACCATGTCGGTAGAGGTAAGGATGATACACTCTTTGCTCTTACTGACGGTTCGGTGAAGTTTGGTACTCGTAACGGGAGGCGCCTGGTAGACGTTGTGTGAGTATGGTCACACGTACATAGCAACATCATAATACTGTTGTGTCAGTTTTTGTAGACGAAGCTCAGGTCCACCTGAAAGCCGGTGATGGTGGTGCAGGTGCCGTGTCGTTTAGGCGTGAGGCACATGAAGACAAGGGGGGTCCTGATGGTGGTGACGGTGGTAAGGGTGGGGATGTCTGGCTGGTTGCCGACAGTGGGCGGTCGTCATTAGTAGCTTTTCGAGATCACCCTTTTCACAGGGCACAGGATGGTGTCAGGGGTGGAGGTAAGAGAAGGCATGGACAAAATGGTGCAGATCTGTATGTAGCTGTTCCGGTCGGGACGGTGGTACGTGATCTGGATGGCTCTGTTGTATGCGATCTATCTGGTAGCGGTGATGTCTGGCTCGGAGCTCGTGGTGGGCGACCCGGAAGAGGTAATGCAAGATTCTTGACCAATGCCAGGCGTGCTCCTCGTTTTGCTGAATTGGCTGAGCATGGCGAAGAACGTTGGTATAATCTTGAGCTCAAACTACTGGCAGATGTAGCCATAGTAGGTTTTCCCAATGCTGGAAAATCGACTTTAATATCGAGAGTCTCTGCAGCTAAGCCAAGAATAGCTGATTACCCATTTACTACACTTGAGCCTCATTTGGGTGTAGTGAAAGTACCGTCAGGTGTTCCTGGAGACTATGATGATTTCGTAATTGCAGACATTCCAGGTATCATACCGGGTGCTGCTCAAGGGCGAGGGCTGGGACTTAAGTTCTTGCGTCATATCGAAAGAGCGTCAATACTGCTAGTTCTGATTGATATGAGTTATATGGCCGACATGTCTCCGACCGATCAGATACATTCCATCCTGTCTGAGCTGGAGCAGTACAATCCCTATTTATTGGAGCGTCCCCGTCTGATAGTAGGTTCACGGGTAGACATGGCAGATATGGCAGGAACCAATGTGCCTACAGATAATCGGGTAGAATTTACCATATCGTCAGTGACTGGGCAGGGAATCGACCAGATGCTGTTTCGATTGAACGCCATGTTGAAAGAGGTGCGCTTATCTACAACGGCCTTACCAGGGAGTTCGTCATCTAATTTGCCATCGGGAGGGATTTCTATTCCTGAATCTGCTTCTGTGGCTGCTTCAGCTTTGGGACACCATGTAGTTGTCCATCGTCCCATGCCAGAAGGTATTACGATAAGTAGAGACATAGACGGAGTACTTACCGTCTCGGGGCGTGATGTACTTAGAGCAGTTGCACTGACTGGTCTTGATGATGTGGATACGGCAATGTATGTATCGCGTAAGCTCGACAGACTAGGTGTCGATAAAGCACTGAAAAAGGCTGGGGCCAGGGATGGGGATCTGGTCAGGGTAGGTGACGTTGAGTTCACTTACTACGACGAAGGGAGTACTGCTGGGGCACCCTTTTCCGCTTCAATGAGAAGGAAGCAGTCCAGTGAGTAGAGAGTTGGCCAGTGGAGAAGGAAGCAGTCCAGTGAGTGCTGCCGATAAGGTCGTGGCTAAGGTTAACCATGGTGAGTTGGTCAGTGAATAAAGGATCAGATCGTCCTCAAAGTGTGGTGGTCAAGATTGGATCGTCATCCGTTACTACAGGAGATGGCAGGATATCGATAAAAGCCATCTCCAAGCTGTGCGACGAAATTACCCGTGCCATTCACGGGGGTCATCAGATTATTCTGGTCAGTTCTGGTGCAATTGCATCTGGTCTGTCTTTTCTTGACTTTCCTACTCGGCCAAATGATATCGTTACTCTTCAAGCTGTAGCATCCGTAGGCCAGCACAAGCTTATGCAGGCATACGGTGATGCATTTTCTGAAAGGGGAGTAGTGGTAGGTCAGATCCTGTTGGGATCTCTGGATTTTGCCAACCGTGCTCAGTATTTACATGCACGCCGTACCTTGGCTAAGATGCTTGAGCTTGGGATATTGCCGATAGTGAACGAAAACGATGCTACATCGGATGATGAGATACGTTTCGGAGACAATGATCGTTTGGCTGCACTGGTGGCACATATGGTATCTGCAGATTTGCTCGTTCTCCTTACCGATACGCAGGGTCTGCATACCGGAGATCCAAGAATCCATGAGGATGCTTCACTTATTGAAGAGGTGAAGGAAATAGATGAGGCGCTGGAGTCCCTGGCAGGTGGTCCAGGCAGTGTATCGGGGTCCGGTGGTATGGCATCAAAATTGCAAGCTGCTAAGATAGCAACGTGGTCTGGCGTGGAAACCGTTATAGCCGATGCAAGCCTGACCAATATATTGGAAATGTGTATAAACCGTACCTCAGGATCTGGAACGGTATTCAGGGCACATTCCAGGGTGCTCTCAGCACGTAAACTGTGGATAGCTTTTGCCGTACTTTCATCGGGAATGCTTGTTGTGGACGACGGAGCGAGAGAGGCAATAGTAAACATGGAGGCATCTCTTCTCAGTGCCGGTGTAAAGGATGTACGCGGTGTCTTTGGTGAGGGAGATGCTGTGGAGATAGCAGGTCCTGATGAGAGAGTATTTGCAAAGGGTCTTGTCTCCTATGGATCCAGGGAGATAGAGGCTTTTGCAGGCAAGAACAGCCAGTTGTTGCCCATAGGAGTCTCTCCTGAAGTAGTGCATAAGGACGACCTGGTTATTTTGGGGTAATTACTGTAGCATGGTGTTCCTTAAGAGGCTCAGCGGATAGGTAGGTTGGGTCAGGAGGACGTTTATCCAAGCGAGCAGGGAAAGGCGGACGAGGAGAGGCAGGCTGGCAGGAACCTATAGCTGTTTGTGGGATGGGTCGCTCTTATCGGATAGACTGTAAATAGTTATGATCAATTCTACAGGTAACGATACGGTAAGGGAGTATGGAGAGCGAGCTAAATCAGCGTCATACGAGATTGCCCGGTCGTCGAGCACTTTGAAGAATAATGTTCTGTACAGCGCCGCAGACCTGATCCATCTGCATGAACATGATTTATTGTCGGCTAATGCAGTCGATATAGATCGTGCTGTGAGAGATGGGCTCTCTGATACTCAGCTCGACAGGTTGAAGCTGGATGCAGGGAGGATTCAGTCGATGGTAGCTGGGTTGAGGCAGTTATGTGCGCTTGGTGATCCGGTAGGTGAGGTAGTGGAGGGATGGCGGCTTTCGAACGGTTTACAGGTAGAGCGAGTGAGGGTGCCACTTGGGGTAGTGGGGATAGTCTATGAGAACCGTCCAAATGTGACCGCCGATGCAGCCGGACTCTGTTTGAAGTCGGGCAACTCGGTGATATTGCGTGGGTCGTCCAGTGCCATGGAGTCCAATCGTATGATTGTGAGTTTGATAGGAGAGGCGCTGGAATCCAATGGCCTGCCGCGTGATTGTGTCGTGTTGCTGGAAGACCCCAGTTATGAGACGGCCAGGGAATTCATGAGAATGAATGAGTATGTCGACTGTTTGATACCAAGGGGAGGAAAGGCTCTGCTTCAGTCCGTCATGGAGAATGCGACTGTCCCGGTGATCGTGGATGGGGATGGCAACTGTCATGTATATGTCGACAGGCATGCAGATATTGACATGGCATTGAAAATACTGGTAAACGCCAAAACCCAAAGACCCAGTGTATGCAATGCCGCCGAGTCGCTAGTCGTTCACTCTGCTATCGCAGGTAAGTTTCTCCCTGTGGCTGCAGAAGCCCTACAGGGTGTGGAGTTGGTAGGTGATTCTCAGGCTCGTGCCTGTATACCCGCAATAGGCGAAGCAACCGAAGAAGACTTTTTTACAGAGTATCTCTCTATGAAGATGTCGGTAGCTGTGGTAGACAGCCTGGATGAAGCCATATCGCATATAAACAAATATGGTTCCGGTCATTCGGAGGCTATAGTGACAGACGATATAAATGCTGCTGAGCAATTTCTTCGCGAAGTGGATGCGGCTGCTGTGCTGATAAACGCCTCGACCAGACTGGTGGATGGTGGGGAGCTTGGCCTAGGTGCCGAGATAGGGATCTCCACGCAAAAGCTTCACGCCAGGGGACCTATGGGGCTTAAGGAGCTTACCTGTGTCAAATGGGTCATTAGAGGTAGTGGTCAGGTGCGCACATGAGTGAAACAGGAACGCAACCCTCGGGCTTCAACTCCAGAGAGGATGTCACCGATCATCTTGGGCATATTACACCACCTACAACCATCTCATTACAGGATAATACCGAATCGATCTTTCAATCGATCGATGAGGTATCATCTAGACTTGCTTCAGCCGGATATCTCTCTGATAATGCTATATCGTCAGTGGTGTACCTTGCAGATCATCTGTCCAAGCCGGTATTGGTGGAAGGCCCTGCCGGAACAGGTAAGACCGAGCTTGCCAAGTCGGTAGCTACTGCTGCAGCGGCTAAATTACTGCGCTTACAATGTTATGAAGGGCTGGATGAGTCTAAGGCACTTTACGAGTGGAACTATCGTAAGCAGCTGTTGCGGATCCAGGCTGAGCGTGTAGTTGGCTCTGACGACGGTACTACCCAGCCAGACGACTCGTGGTCATCCCTCGAAGGCGATATATTCTCGGAGGAATTTCTGTTGGAGAGGCCGTTGCTCTCTGCGATAAGGGAGACTGATAGGGTGGTATTACTGATAGATGAGGTGGACAGGGTAGAGCTGGAGACGGAGGCGCTGCTACTGGAGGTACTATCTGAGTATCAGGTCAGTATACCCGAGATGGGTACGATAAGTGCATCTCGTATCCCAATGGTGTTCCTGACCTCTAATGGTACCAGAGAGTTGTCCGAGGCATTGAAGCGTAGATGCCTCTTCCTGTACTTGGATTACCCAGACATAGAGAGGGAACGGAAGATCATTGTCTCTCGTGTACCCAGTATTACAACTGAGTTGGCTGATCAGATAGCACGTATCGTAAGATCACTTCGCGAGATGGACCTGAAAAAGCATCCGTCTGTCTCGGAGACTTTGGATTGGGCACGTACGCTGGTATTGTTGGGGATCAAGAGCATAGACGAACAGGCTATCAATGATACTCTATGGGTATTGTTAAAATATCGTAGTGACCTGGAAAAGGCGGCTAAGGAGCTGGGCACAGCGCAGGGTGGGGCGGTAGAAAATGGTAGACGGTAGCACCTTGGATAGCTGTGGGTGAGAGGCTGTGGATAGCTGTGGGTGAGAGACGGTGCTTGAGCTTCTCACTACATTTGTAGAAGAGTTACGTGAGGCGGGTTTACCCGTCTCTCTTACGGAGTCAATAGATGCTGCCAATGCATTACATCAGATTGGGCTGGAGAATCGCGACGTACTGGAGAATGCCCTTGGTGCTACTATGTGTAAGTCACACTCGCACTGGAAGGTATTCAAGACCACCTTTGATATTTTTTTCGCCAATATCTCCAAAGAGGGATTGACTGGAGACGACGAGCAGATATCCTTGTTATCGCGTGATATCGATGAAAGTGGATTTCTGCGTTACCGTCAAAGTGATAGCAGCCTTCTGGGAGCCAAATTGAGTTCAGACAGGGATGCTGACAAGATGTCTATTGATGTTCATGATTTGGCGAAGGCTGCACTGGATGCTCTTTTGTCAGGAGATGACAATAGGATAGGCATGGTGGCTCGTTATGCTGTTCTTCGGTTTGCAGGTATGGAGCCCGGGAGACCAGTTGGCGGGACGTATTACTTGTATCGTACGCTGAGAGCACTTGATTACGATCATCTTGCCGATAAGATAATGGAGGTGGAGAGAGCATCCGCTCCGGGTGGAGTACTCTCTGCATTACAGGAGAGGCTGGCCAGGGATGAGCATAGGTTTCATATCGAGAAACTTCGTACGGCGATTGAGGATGAAATTCGGAGGCACCTGATAGCAGATCGAGGTGCAAAACCATTGGCACGCTCAGTACGCAAACCACTATTGGAGGATGTGGATGTCATGCATGCATCGCGAGAGGAACTTGAGGGAATGCGTAAGGCTATTCAGCCATTGTCTCGTAAGTTGGCCGTACGTTTGGGCAGGCGGGATCGTCATATCCGTAAAGGAACTCTTGATTTTCGCGCTACGATGCGACAGTCGCTGTCGACAGGTGGAGTACCTCTGCAGCCGAGGTTCCGCTCTCCGAAACCGTCGAAACCAGAGATAGTTATTTTGGCTGATATATCGGGTTCGGTAGCCACATTTGCACGCTTTACTCTCCAGCTTCTACATGCAGTTGCATCGCAGCTAAAGGGGGTACGTAGCTTTGTTTTCATAGATGGAATTGACGAGGTGACCGACCTACTGGCAGGTCATGAGGATATAGCAGATGCCGTCAGGCTGGTCAGTACCGAGGCTGATGTAATGTGGGTCGATGGCCATTCAGACTACGGTCATGCATTCACGGTGTTTTTGGAGAGATGGGGGGAATGCGTAGGGCCGAGAACGACACTGCTTATACTCGGCGATGCCAGGAACAATTACCATGCTCCACAGTCCTGGGTCATGCGAGACTTGCGTAGGCAGGCCAGGAGCATATTTTGGCTTAACCCTGAGCCGAGGTCATACTGGGGTACGGGTGATTCGGCTATCAGCGAATATGCTGGTTATTGTGATGCGGTGGTGGAGTGCCGTAGCTTGAGGCAGTTGGAAAACTTTGTTACTGAGCTTGCTGGGAACGGTAGATTACCCGGAGGACTGTCCGTAGCTGGTAGCTACGTCTAGTATATGTAACGGTCCGGTTAATTGTCGTGGTAGACTGTTGTGGGACAGGTCTGGTAAATCACGTTATTCTTTGGGTGTCATCTAGCTGGAGGAACCTATGGTTATTCGAGTCATTACGCTAGGTATCTGGCATCAAACGCACGATTGTTCGAAATATGCTCAGGTACATAGTGACGGTGCACTGGTCGGTAGGCAGCGAAATAGCATCTTTTCATGATATATAGAGAAAGACACCATACATCTGGTGGTACTAAGCATCTGGTGGTACTAACAAGCGAAATCTTCGTCGTATACTGTATTATTAGGTCCGGCTGTCCCCTGCACAAGGGTAGGGGATCCATTTGCATATGTATAAGGGGATGAGCAGTGGTTTTGCCATGAAGAGTCATATGCTCCTGCCACCCAGAGAGGGCCGCCCGGACTATAGTTGCCTGCTATATCTGGCCATTGGACGTAAGTCGAGTATATGCCTGGCGTCACCCCTTCCGCCTTGAAGGCCATGAGCATACCCTGGATTACTTCCATATTTATATCCTGGTTGGTCGACCAGGTTCCGTTTCCGTTACTTGGCCAGCTACTCGTAAACCCACCGGCTACTTCGACATCCAGCCACCATACAGGAGAGGACGCGTTTGATGATGCCGCATAGGAGAGTGCCTGTATCGCTGCAGCGTATCCAAAGTTTGCTGCCTCACAGTACCAGTTACCTGATGATTGCGGGCAGTTGCCAAAGGGGCCATTTGTATCGCCCAAGTCATTGGAAGAACTGGGTATATTCACGTTTATGTAGTTCTCATGGGCGTATCCTGCCCAGGTAGCTTCCGATGCCAGACATGGATTTTGGCTGTTGGCCGTACCACCTGTTATGCCCACTATTGCTATTGTATAAGGTTTGGCGGGATAGGGATTACCGCACTGTGGCCAGGATATATCGTACCCAAAACTACCTGATGGGTAGGTCAGGCGTGTCGGGGGATCTCCGTCGCCAGGTCCCTCTACGACACTTACTGCTACGGCGCTAGGAGCTAGTATCCCGCCGGCCGAACCTCCGTATTGAGCGGTGCCAAAGTTCATGATGCCCCCGTTAGCCATCACCACCCAGTATCCGTTCCCCCCTGGTGTAGTAGTCATAGAAGTGACAGGAGCGGAAAGTTGGGTGCTGAACTGTCCTTGAGATTTAGCGCCTCCAAAGTTAAGAATCTGCCCTCCGGATGTAGCAAGCCAGTAACCGTTACCTGTAGGTGTGGGAGTAATGGCGACTATTGGGGACTGAGCGCTTACCCCTGGACTGAGCGCTGACCCATAAAACCCGGCATTGCCAAAGGTGTAGACGTTGCCAGTATCATCTGTAAGCCAATATCCGCCTCCTGACGGGGTGGGTGCAAATCCAGTTACCGGGCTCGGCAGTGGAATTTTGTCTGCTGGCATAGAGCCGTAGAAAGGAGCGTTGAAGCTAAACACCTGCCCTCCGGCAGTGACGATCCAGTATCCTCCCGTATGCGGATCAGCTTCTATCGCTACAGCGGGGTGTCGAAGTGGTTTGCCTGCCATAGAGCCGTAGAAATGAGCGTCACCGAAAGCGGTTACCTGACCATTTTTCTGAAGCAACCAGTAGCCCTTCTGGTCTGGAGTGACAGCCATTCCAACTACCGGTGATGACAACTGCCTGCCAGCAAGTGAGCCGTAAAAGGGTACTCCTCCATAGGTGAGTACATTCCCGAGGTTGGTTGCTATCCAGTATGAGGGTATCTGCTGGGTAGTGGACGTATTGGTAGATGAGGTCGAAGTAGCATACGAAGATGTGGTATACGCTACAGGCGATGCCTGGTCTAGCAGATTACCTGTAGTAGAGTCCTCTCTGATAGTTGTTCCTGCAGCAAATAATTGTAGCGATACAACTAATGTTGTTACGATGCTGATCCATGCTACCTTCGCTGACTTTGGTGACTGACGTTTCATGGTCGACTTACGTATTCCCCTTTCCTTTACCGTATATTGTACAATTATTCACCCATATGACGTATATTGCAATAGCTAATTTTTAATTTGCACATGATGCCCGAATAATTAATTGTGGTATCCTCCTTACTATTACAGACGGTGATAGCACTTTTTTGAGTCAAGTGCGGTACTCGAGCAATGGATACCTATATGGCGTATATCGTAATAGTCAATATTAAAATATATATATTGTCTTAAGATATGTTGTCATGCTCTTAGCATCTCGGCCACCTGGAAAGCCAGTTCAATCGATTGTCTAGCGTTCAGCCTGGGATCGCAGGTAGTGGTATAGCGCAGGTGTAGTTGGTCTTCTGCCAGATTGTCCAGACCACCCAAGCATTCCGTGACGTTGTCGCCGGTGAGTTCAATATGTATACCACCCGGCCACGTACCGACCTCTCTATGCGCATTGAAGAATCCTTTTGTCTCCTCTAAAATATCGTCGAACCTTCTCGTCTTGCGACCACTTTCTGCAGTTATTGTATTTGCATGCATAGGGTCACAAGCCCATACGACCGGAAAACCTTCTTGTTTGACTGCTTCCAGTAAAGGAGGCAATAAATCTTCTATTTTGGTATGTCCTATACGGGTAATGAGCGTCAATCTTCCAGGTGTTCTATCTGGGTCGAGCTTATTACATAGCGCGATCAACTCATCTGGTGTGATGGAGCCACTTACCTTCATGCCAATTGGATTGCTGATTCCAGACAGGTACTCTACATGTGCTCCATCAAGTTGGCGGGTGCGCTCACCGACCCAGAGCATATGAGCAGATGAATCGTACCACGAACCACTAAATGGGTCGCTTCTGGTGAGCGATTCTTCGTAGTGGAGTATAAGTGCTTCGTGGCTAGTGTAGAAATTGACTTGATGAAGTGACTCCACGGAATCCATGTCTATGCCACATGCCGATATGAATCGTAATGCCTGATCAATCTCATTGGCTATTTTATTATATCGCTTCCCCTGTTTTGAAGAGGCGACGAATTCGAGATTCCATGAATGTACATGCGATAAATCAGCAAAGCCACCGCTTGAAAATGTGTTCAACAGTGTGAGAGTGGCACTGGATTGATTGTAGGCTGATATAAGTCGCTGGGGGTCGGGTGTGCGTGACAGCAGATCAGGCAATTCGCAATTGACCATATGACCACGAAAGGCTGGCAGTTCAGTATTACCTACCTTTTCAGTAGCCGATGATCTTGGCTTTGCAAACTGGCCTGCTATGCGACCAACTTTTACAACCGGGAGACCGGATGCATAAGTGAGGGCGACCGCCATCTGCAATATCACCTTTAATTTGTCACGTATAGCCCTTGCGGAAAATTCATCGAATGATTCAGAGCAGTCGCCAGCTTGCAAGAGGAAGGCATTCCCTGTGGCAACTCGTGCCAACTCGTCTTGCAGGCGATGTACGTCAGCAGGCATTACCAGCGCCGGCATGGAAGCAAGCTTGGTCGTTATGCTATTGAGTGCATCTGAGCTTGGCCAGTCAGGTTGCTGTAGGGCAGGATATGATTTCCAGCTTGAGGGCGACCATTCTCGGTTTACTGTTGTTATCTTTTTACTTGCTACTTCTTTACTTGCTACCTGTCCATCTGCCATTTCTTTACTTGCTACCTGTTCAGCTACTACCCTGTCTGTTACCTGTTCTACCACTGTCTGCAGACTACACTGACGATATTCGGTTCCTCAGGACTGAAACCTGAGGATTTAACACCTTGCAAGGTCATTTTCCTATTATGGACGTGTAGAGTTCCAAATGTTCTTCGACCATCCGTCGTGTAGAGAAGTAGCCCTCTACTGCTGCGCGACACTGTTTCCTGTCTATTGTATTGA
>JAJZWK010000023.1 GCA_021846725.1 Actinomycetes bacterium
GACCTTCCTACCCCAAAGCTCGAAATCCTTGTTAAAGAGAGCTACGTAGGTATTGATCATTTTTTTGAAAAGTTGCTCAGAAGCAATTGAGCTACTTTCCATACTTGCTAAGAAGGGGCAGAGTCCTCCGTTGCTTGCGTAGTTGACGGAGACATTGATTGTGGTAGCGGTTACGCCCGGGGCGGTTGCACCACCGTTGTTGCCGTGCCAGGCCGGAACACAATAGGGAGCATATAGTGACCACGGCACCTGTCTCCTTCCTGGGGTGCAGGTGTATCCACCTACTGTAGTGCCACTTAGGCCTTCCCCTGGTGGCTTGTATGGAGTGAACTTTCCAATAGTTTGTGTAGTAACTGATTTATCGTGCAAGGATGGTACAAAGGTGATTATCGCGGCGAATACTATGACTGCAAGTAAGATACCCTTGTAGCGCAGGGCTGTGGTTTTTATGTTGTCAGACACCAAAATCTCCTTAACTCAAATTTCCTTAACTCAGACTCTAACTCAAGTTTGCCATGCCAGGTGTTGCACCGGATGGCATACCTACTCTATCGGCTCTGGGAGTACCCTGGCTGGATGGAGCATCGGGCAGATCTTCTTCGGTACCCAAATAGGATGCCATTACACCAGGGTCTTCCAGGACATCGGCCGTGGCACCCTCCGCAATTACCTCACCGACGTGCATACAGACAAGACGATCTGAGATGGATGCTACCAGGGGAACATCATGTTCTATGACTATAAATGCCGCACCGGTCTCTTCGCGTAAGCCCAGTATCAATTCACCCAATGCTTCCGACTCTCGCTGAGCTATACCGGAGGTAGGCTCATCAAGTAATAGTACCTTTGGCTCATGGGCAAGAAGGCAGGTAAACTCCAGTATACGTCTGGTTCCCGTCGACAACTCATTGACAAAGTTGTCGCGGAATCTCTCCAGTCCCATATCTCTTAGCAAAGAGTTTGCCTTGAGCTGTATCTCGTGCTCCGACTCTTTTGCCGCTGCGAGTCCTAGAGTACATGCAATAGGGTCTTTGACAGCCACATGTTGCTCACAGGCAGTTGCTATAGCGTCAATTACAGTCATTGCTGGAAAGAGCCTTGCATCCTGGAACACCCTGCCAAGTCCTCTAATAGCTCTTCGAGAGGGACTCAGCTCCGTTATATCCTCTCCAGCCATAAATACCCGTCCCTGATCTGGCTTGATAAAACCGGAAAAAACGTCAAATAATGTGGTCTTGCCTGCACCGTTTGTACCTATGATACCTACAATCTCTCCTGGAGCAACATGGATACTCACATCCTTGAGTGCGGCTATACCACCATAATGCTTTGAGATACCGACTGCACTGAACGCCGATTGAAGCGCTTGCGAAGGATACGACCCATTGGAAGGTGCTCCAACAGATAGTCCTTGAAGAGGTTTATCTTCTGGTGCTGGATAATTGCCTAGTTCATTTATCCTCAGGGTACCGAACGGGTTCAGGTTATCCGATGGGCCTGAGCCGGGTACGCCTTGTGGGCTAATGCCTGTAGGCTGTACTCCCGTAGGTGCAAAAGGCATACCTGGTGGTGGAGGGAGTACCAATCCCGGTAGCGGTGATCCGGCGGGTGCAACCATACTCGTAGCTGAAGAGGGAATATCAGGAGGGGAGCTACGCTGTGGTGATCTATCAACGTTGATTGATGCCGATACAACTCCCTGGGTAGATGTCTTACCGGCTGCTCGTGCTTTTTTGGCTGCAGAGAGAAAGACTGAGCGCAGCAACTTGGGCTGCTGTGACAGATCCGGAGTAGGGCCGCTGAAACGTATACGACCTCTCTCCATGAATATAGCCCGATTCGAAATGGCAGTAGCAACGTTGATCGACTGCTCGACTACCACGATAGTTACACCACTCTTAGCCAGATCTGACACGACCTTGAGCAGGTCGTTTACAACAGTGGGAGCCAGACCGAGTGACAGCTCATCTATCATGAGTAGCTTTGGCTTGCACAGCAAAGCCTGCGCTAATGCCAGCATTTGCTGCTCACCACCGGAGAGCAACTCGGCCTTGCTATTCAATCTATTACGTAGTGGAGGAAATATTTGTAATACGCGCTCTGTTGCAGCCTCGACAAATGCCCGATCGTGGTTGTAATGTTTCACTGTCCATGCACCCATGACCAGATTTTCCTCTACCGTTAGAGAGGGGAATATACCCCTACCACCTAAGACGGCCACTAGACCGGACTTCACCCTTTCAGGGGCAGACTCTTGATTTATGGAATTACCTACAAACGAGATATCACCATCTTCCGGAGAGATCAGCCCTGCCATAGCACGCAGTGTAGTTGTCTTTCCTGCCCCGTTCGTACCCAGTAACGCGACTACTTCTCCCTGTGCGATACCCATGTTCAAGCTGTATATAATGCTTGAACTACCTATAGATACGTCAAGGTTGCTTACCTTCAATATAGGCGGTTTACCTTTTGGAGGTCCTGCATATGGAGCACTCGAATGCGCCTTGCCCTGTCCCAGTAACTGTGTATCCTTGGCAACCTCCAAATCTTCGAGAGCACTAAGCCTCAATGCTGCTGAACGCACCAATGACGATCTATATCCTTCCCCACTAGAATTATCATGGCCATTACTATTACCCGAAATGGCCTCAGCAAATGGATCAACACCATTACCTCCTGGCTGTGTATTGACATTGCCGACTATACCCATCCCATTACCCAGTTGTGATGCCATGGTAGCTGGTTGCGGTGATGAGGCAGGAGAGGGCGGCATCTTTGGATGCGCCAATCCATCCTCGTCTGATGTCTGGATTATATGGAGGTCTCCGACAAGGCCTCTCCGATTTACGAATGCTCTTAGCACACGATCACGTAACCAGAAATATACCCATCCAAGCCCTTCAGGTACGATCATGAGGATTATCAGTAATCCGGCTCCGCTAGCCAGGTACTGCAATACTCCGGACAGGTGACTAACGACTTCGTAGAGTATTATTCCCAATAGTCCTCCGCTGATAGAACCCATACCTCCTACTACGACGAAGGCAAAGAGGATCACGGAGGTGTCCGGATTGAATCCTGCGTAGCCTATTCCCTGGTTCTGGAGCACAAGCAAAGAACCGGCCAATCCCGCAATTGCCCCTGAAAGACTGAACGCCAGCAGCTTTGCACGAAACGAACTGATACCGTATGCAGATGCCGCTCTGGAGTTGTCTCGCATGGCCACTATGGCTCGACCTGCCCTGGAGTTGCGGAAGTTGTTGGCCAGGTATATACCTGCAATCAGTATTATTGCAGAGAGAACAAACATCCAGCGTTGGGAATTCAGATCAAATCTGCCAAAGAGTATTGGTCTTGCAACATTTGCTGGATTGAATGCCGGAAAGAACGAGGCCGAAAGCAGCCAAGTAGAGGTCATTACCGCAAATGCAAGAGTAATGACTGCAAGGTAAAGTCCCGGAATGCGTAGGGCAGGTATTCCCATAATAGCTGCGGCAATTGCACCTACAAGTGCAGAAGCCAGCATAGCCAAAAGAAGTTCTGTATGGAAATGCACTAATAGTGCACCGGTAGTGGCTGCTCCAATGCCTGCTATGGCAAACTGTCCAAGACTGATCTGCCCACCCCAGCCACTGAGAATGACCAGAGATACGGCCAACAGGCCATAGATCGCGACGAAGGTGAACGTAGTCAGCCAGGTCGCGTTGAATGCAAGTGGCAATACGATCAGTACGATTGCAGCAAGGACGAAGTAGCCGATTTGCCTAGAGGCTCTTATTTCCTTCATCCTGGCGAGTACGGCCGGTATGGGACGTACCTCTCGAAATGCCACGTAACTGCCTAGACCAGAATCGCTTGTTCTTTTCTGCTCACGACGCTGGAAGAGTAACGCTATCAGTATAAAGAAAAAAGCAGCTACCTGGACATAGGTGCTCTGATGGTACGACCAGTATACAGCCTGATCCAGAATCTCCAGGGCAACTGACCAGACTACGGCCATAAAAAGTGAGTCCATACCCGCCAAGACTGCAGCGGCAAGTGGAATAAGTAGTGTGTCAGGTCCTGAAGCTACGCCAAGATTGATTCCCTGAATAGGAGCGGAAAGTATTGCACCTATTCCTGAGAGCACGGCGGCAACTACCCATACTATCATTGACAACCGCTTTATGGGTAGACCAAGCAACGTAGCTCTCTCTTCGGAATCAGCCGATGCCTTTATCGCTACGCCGATATCCGTTCTCTGAAAAAACAGATAAAGCCCCAGTAGTACTAGTGGAACTACTATCAGAGCCACAACGTAGTTGCCGTTGAATAGAATTGGATGGATTCTGAACTTTACCGAGAATGGAGTGGTAAATGCCGTAGTGGCCGATATATTGTGGAAGAGACTTGGCAGCCCCACTTCTCCTGCCCCCAGTATATAGAATATACCGATAGTGGCTACCGTGAAAATAAGCCTTGGGGATCTGGAGAACCATTTGGTAACCAGTAGATCTATAAGTACGCCGGTGATCGCTGCTGCGATGAGTCCAAGTACGACCGCAATCCAGTAGTTCCAATGTTCGCCTACGACAGCTATAACGGCTATAGCAGCAGCCAGACCACCCATGGCCGATTGGGCAAAGTTGAATATTCTGGCAGATCGATATATGAGGATTAGACCCATGGCCGTAAGCGAGGTCAGCCCACCAAGTACCAATCCCTCAAAGATGACTCCAAGCGGAAGCCCTTGAGGAAGCACCTGGCGTAGTATTATATAAGCCAGCACGATACCTACTACCCATACACCAGCGAACACTGCTTTTCGTTGTGATTGCTTCATATTTGGCAGCGTCAGCGCAGAAAGATCCATCACTTGCTCCTTATAATTACACAACTATCGACATATCCTGCTATGCCGTTTCTTTGTTTCATTTTGTAATACCAATCCTTTAATTTCTTGCAGTACATTTCCTGTAGTACACACTATGTCAACCATTAGGCTTCTGCCTCAACAACCGCCCTGATTTCAAATATCATATCAAATATTATTAGAATCCACACGAAAGCTGTGTATGACGGGGAATCTCCGAGGAAGCCTTCGAATAGTAAAATACTTTATTCTGGTCGCAAGCTATGAGTGTCCCTGGTTTACCATTTACCGGACTTACCTTACCGATATCGAATCTAAGCACTTGAAAGGTCGCCATCGGATCAAATGTGCCAGGACCAAATGACCATCCTCCCAGACTCCCATTCGGCTTGGATGCTGCCAGCTCTGCTGTATTGGTAAGCCCGGCTTCAAGGTTCTGAGGGGTCAGGTAAGGTCCGGCTGCTTGAAGAGCGTCGAAGAAGAACAGTACCGTCGAGTAAATCATCTGATACATCGGCGCTATACCGGCCGGTGAGCCATTTTCTGCTACGTATGTCCTGTATGCCTGTTCTTGATTGAGTGGATAAGCAGGCTGGCCGGGAGCTATTACGCCTGCCAGTTCCCTTTGTGCTCCTGGGACAGCTTTTTCTGCCTGAATACCATAGTTCTGTATAGGTCCATCCAGACCTGAACTTGGCCCACCGAAATAGGATTCGAGTACCCATTCAGGGTAATAGTTAGCCCGAGCTGCTGCCTCGAAGAAGTAGATAGGGCTAACTGGATCGGTCGACGACAGTATAACGGTAGTTACCCCATGGGACTGCATCTGTGCTATAGCTGCCGTTGACTGGTTTGGAAGGTCTACAGGATTGAAAGTAAATGCATACTGCTGATGTACAGGTACTCCGTAGCTACCAATGTCTTTTACGATATCTTGTGCACAGGTCTGGGCGGTAGGTTCATTGGGGTAGGCTATACCGTACTTTCTTGTTTTGTTTCGTAAATATGCACTACCGGCGTACCTGGCGGGCAGGCCAGCAAGTTGCTTTCCGAGCATAGCTCCTATGGCCTGGGCACTTTTGGTGCAATTTGGTCCTGGAGTAAACTGATATGGAGCGTTTGCCTGGTACCAGCTATGAGGCTCCAAGTAAAGACCGAAGGAGACAATATGGTGGTCCTGTAGAGCTTTCTCATATACTGCGCTTGAGTCTACGAGCGACATATCGGCAAAGGCATGATAGGTGTTTTCTGCCGTCAGGGCATCTTGCTGGGCCTGCTGGACTCCTCCACCCGTATCTTCATTAATGAAGTTTCCCTGTCCCACAAAGCTCTTTACCGATACCGTCCGTCCATATAGTTCGAATCTGGAATTGAAATACTTGACATAGGTTTCTAGTGTATGGAAGGTGTTGGCGTTCGTACCTATTACGTTACGTGGGACAAAGCCGTAAAGCAGTTGCAGTATCTGTGACGTTGCATACCGATAGGTAACGTTTATATGGTGTGCAGTGACTCCCGGAGCGGTAGCTCCGCCGTTGTTGCCGTTCCATTTTGGCAGGCATATAGGAGTGTATGTGTTACCGGGAATCTGACGAACACCTGGCCCACACTTACTTCCCGATACCGTTACACCGGGTGCACCCGGTGCTGGTGGTGGTGTTACCCCACTTGGAACAACTACGCTGGATTGTACGTTCTGATTGCTTGCAACCTGGACTACCTGCTTGGGAATGATCAGCATCGCCACCAGTACGATCACGATAACGATCAATGCTGATACCGTATTGCGTATCTTTTCTTTGCTCATGCCCCTTTATCTCATTTACTCGTTAAGACATCAGTCTCAAAAACTTTAGCTATATTACCGTCAATTAATCTAACATGTTATACCATCCATTACACATTCGGGTGATCATTGCAGTAATATGTATTGACATGAAGTCCAATAAGTCACCCCGCCGTCAGAAAAGCACCCCAACAAACCCTTCACTTAGGGTAGGATCATCTTACTCAAATAGCACTCGCCTGCGTTTGAGTGATCGCCCGCTTGAAGCAGTATGTAGAGCTATCCTACCAATAGGGAGTGCTGTGGGAGACGTGCGGGCAAATACAGAGGCGCTAAAGCGGTATCTCACCTACCAGCCATCCTACATTGATATGGCGGTTCGTTTTGGAGCGGTTACGATGAACTTGTCGTCAAGGATACTTACCGGAAGGTCGTTGTATGATGCTACTCCCGAAGAGAGAGAAAGGGTCATTGCATCATTGACCAGAACTACGCTTGGAAGTAATGCCATGGAAGGCTTGAAGGCTCTTATACTGTTGGCGGCAGGGGCAGAGATGGCTACCAGTGAAATTATGGAGATATCGCGTAAAGCTTCCATAGAACGCCCGGATGCCACATTGGACGTAACACCCTCAATTGCCTGGTCAAATGGGAGGCGCTTCGACGTGATCGTTGTAGGTTCTGGTGCCGGAGGTGCAATGGCTGCAATGGAAATGGCAGAGGCAGGTATGAATGTAGCTGTTATCGAGGAGGGTAGGCGCTGGACGGTAGAGGAGTTTCGTACTATTCATCCCCTGGATCGCTTTGCTGGACTGTACAGGGATGGCGGATCTACTACTGCGCTGGGACAGCCACCTGTAGTATTACCTATAGGTAGGGCGGTAGGAGGTACGACTGTGGTGAACTCTGGTACATGCTACAAAACTCCTAAGGATGTCCTCTTGCATTGGCGAGACGATGCTGGCCTTACTCTGGCTGATCCTGATGATTTCATGTCGCTACTTGACAGAGTATGGGAGATAGTCAAGGTTGGTCCGGTTCCCTTGGATGTCATGGGCACGAATGGGAGGACAATTATGAAAGGTGCAGAAAAGCTCAACTGGTCCACCGGTCCACTTGATAGGAATGCACCTGGATGTGGGGGCACCTGCCAGTGCGCAATCGGTTGTCCTAAAAATGCCAAATATGGCGTTCATCTCAATGCTTTGCCTGCAGCCTGTGCAGCAGGAGCACGGATCATATCTGAGGCGAGGGTGTCAAGGTTGCTCATCGAAGGTGAACAGGTTGTCGGAGTAGAGGCAACTCGCACGGACGGCTCTGTTTTCAGAGTATTCGCCCCCAAAGTGGTCATTGCAGCCGGTACTACAGAGACCCCACTCCTTTTAAGAAGAAGTGGGTTGGGAGGTCACCCGATGATTGGTAAGAATATGGCTATCCATCCAGCTATTGGCGTAGCTGGCCGGTTTGAAGAGAATATCACAGCATGGCACGGAGTACTGCAAAGTGCGTATGTGGATCAGCTTCACGAAGAGCACGGGATACTGATGGAGGCAACCTCCACGCCGCCAGGAATGGGCTCAATGATACTCCCGGGCTTTGGGCACAGACTAGTCGCTGAAATGGAGAGAGCAGACCATCTTGCGACACTTGGAGGTATGGTGGCAGATCTGTCAGTAGGAAGGGTGATCGGCAGGAATCGTGCCACCCTTATATACAACCTCTCCAGACGAGACGGTAAGAGGCTCATGGAAGCCGTAAGAGGATCAGCCAAAGTGTTGCTCTCTGCAGGAGCAACCGAGATACTTACCGGGATACCGGGACAACCTCCTGTCCATAATGACCAGGAACTGGATGATGTCATCTCACGATCAGATCCTCGGACACTTCATATTGCGGCATTCCATCCTGTAGGAACTGTAGCTGCTGGATCTGATCCCGAACGATTTCCTGTGGATCCGTCAGGGGCATTACGGGGACTCCAAGGCGCATGGGTAGCCGATGGCTCGCTTATGCCGACCTGTCCAGGGGTAAACCCCCAAATCACCATCATGGCCATGGCTCTGGCCGTAGCTGGCAATATTATTGAGCAGGGGTAGGTAATAAAAGTACTTCCCCCTCACAGACCTCATTGGGTGCTGATCGTAACCAACAACGTCGTCTGGTCGTGGCTGGTTATCTGGTCGTAACTGACAATATTATTGAGGAACAATATTATTGAGGAATAGTAGGATGCATGGTAAGGATGCTACCTGGGTCGTAGTACGCTTCTATCTCCCTGGCGTAAGCCGCTGATTATATCCCTGTACGTTCCGGCAGCATCTAGCCCCATTGCGTCTGTTGGCATTATCTTTGTACCCCTCTCCCGGTCTACTCCGTAAATTCCAAACCTGGGCTGGTAACTGCCCCATTCGTAGTTGTCAGCGAGTGTCCAGTGGAAATAGCTTCCTACGGGGATACCGGCATCAATAGCGTCTACCATCGCAGCCAGATTATCTCGTATATAATCAGTACGTTTCAGAGAATCCAGACGCGGGTAGGCTCTTCCATTATGCACCCTGGAACACATACCATTCTCTACGATCCATACTGGTTTGCCTGGCAGCGTATTGGCACGGCAATATGTTATCAAACCTTCTGGATTCTCGGGGTCTTCCCATAATGGTTTTGCTGGCGACCATACCCTGCCACCCGATGTACGATGACCTGGGGCTACTATATGGTGTGTGGATACTGGATCGTAATAGTCTATTCCTACGAAGTCTAGTGCAATTTCATAGGGAGATGAATATACCGCATCTATAGCCATCTGGCTATAGGGCAGCTTGCTGGGTAAGGTCTCTCTACGAGCACGATTCATACGTCTCCCGTAACTTGACGACCTCTTGCTACGTCTGGTTGCACCTACTGGAGAGTACCTACCTGCGAGTTTTCGAAGTAATTGCTCAGGCACAGAGGGTGGCGGTAGTTCGCTGTACCACACCTGGCGGCGTTCGGATATCCATTCGTCGAGATCGTCCCGTGAGATCCCGTAACTTCGTGCTGCAATTATATCTATCAGCATCTTGTCAAGTTCGTATATGCTTACACAGGTATCGTTGGTAGTCACGTTTGCCTCGGGCTGCAACCTGTGAATTATCTCATACGCTTTTATATGGGCAGCCATAAGGTGATCGGTGGCTGTGGCTACTTCTGCGATTGATCCGGTACGACCTGGAGGCATAATGCCAAATAGATATGATCCCATAGCTATTACATTCATTTCGTTTATCGTTACCCAGTTGGATACATGTTCTTTCAAGCGACCAGCTGCGAGTTCTACCCATTTGGAAAACATTACCGCCGCGTCAGGCATGAGCCAGAAATCCTCTCCCAGCCAGGATGGATGAGTAAAGTGATGGAGCGTGACCAGTGGCTCCAGCCCTCTTTCCTTGCACGCCTTAGCAATGTCCACATACCTATCGAGTGCTCCGGTATCTATCTCTCCCTGGTGTGGTTCTACCCTGGCCCACTCTATTCCGAATCTGAACGCGTCACAGCCCATTGCGGCTACGAGGTCAAGCATCTCTTCGTATCTGTTCCAAAAATTGACAGCTATGCCGGAAGGCTCGACCTTTCCTGCCATCTCCCACCAGAGCCAATTGTTTGCTGGCTCTCCTGGACCGTTGAAGCCTCCTTCTACCTGGAAGCCAGCTGTAGCTACCCCAAAATGGAATTCGTCGGGTAGTATCAGCTCTGCTGAGGGAGATCCACTCTTACTCGAGGCTGTCGGCTTTTTGGCCGATCGGCTGGCCGTTTTTCTTGTTGATGGAGTAGTTCTCTTGTCGGGTGGTTCTACATTTGGTTGCGTTGCAGCCTGTTGTGCCGTAGCTTGTTGTGTCGCTTGGTTGGTTGTCTCATTAGTACTTTTTTGAGTCGTACTCTTCTGGTTGGTATTTCCTTGAGTAATACTATCTTGAGCAGCTTTGTCTCGAGTACCATTATTTTGATTCATGTCTTCTTCAGTCATGTCCTCTAGTATAGTGTCCCGTCAATAGTGTGGCATTATCTGATCAGTTGGGGACATTATCTGACTAGCGGGAACCCATGGTTATTTACGATACACTATAGAATACTTGGTGCATCTCAGCGCCTTTGTCCACCGATCTGTCATCAGTTATCGGCAATTGGTCATCTGTCGTCTGTCATTGGTCATTGGTCATTGGTCGTCTGTCGTCTGTCGTCTGTCATCTGTCATCCGTAATCGGTAATAGGCAGGTAGCTTATCCGCTGGCTTGTTCGGTTGATCTAAGGTAAACTTAAATACATATGAACAGTACTCACTTGGTGCAGGATGACCTTTCTATGCGTTGGAGGAGGCAGCGCGGACGCTTGGAGGTGTGGTACGCTACCATCTCTGATCCGGAGACAGGAATCGGACTGTGGATCCATAATGAGCTTGTCTCACCCACCGTCGCAGATGAACCACCGTATCTTCATGGATGGGCAGTTCTATTCCGTACGGGCACGGATCCTATACTGGAACGGTTTGGCCCGGTACCAATGGAGCCGGAATCAGGCTCCTCAGTAGATGAGGTGGATGTTATACCGGTGACAAGCGGCATGGTGATCGAGTCGGGACAACTTCAGGGTAAGCTGGAGCGATTGAGTTGGGATCTTACGCTGCGCGAAGGGGATTCAGCAAAGACCCTTTTCACCTTTCCAAGCTGGGCATGGTCCAAGGAGCTATTGCCAGGGGCACAGGTGGTTCCAGTGGCCAGTACGGCAGTTGGTGGAACGATACATTTGGATGGAAATTCGTTGAAATTATCAGAGATGGCCAGGGGTAATATTGCTCATATATACTCGCACAGCAACTCTAAGAAATGGGGGTGGCTTCATGCAGAATTGGGAGGTGGCGATGTACTCGAAATAGTAGCAGCAACGCCAACCAGGCCAGGATTGTCGTCTTTGCCGCCGTTTACCCTTGTGCAGCTACGCTTGGGAGGGGTTGATTGGCCGAGTGATCCTATGGCAGCAGCACTCATATTTAGAACATCGCTGGAATTGCCTACATGGTCAGTAAGGGGGACATTAGGGCGTTGGAGGATTAGAGCTGAGATTACTATTCCCAGCAAAGAATCTATAGCGGTTCCCTATAAAGATCCTGATGGTTCATCGGCTACATGTACAAACTGTGAACTCTCAGATGCGAATATATTATTGGAGAGAAGGATAAGCCTTTTTGGGTGGGAGACTTATCATCAATGGACACTCCAAGGTACTGCTCATGCAGAAATAGGTACAAGACCATGATGTGGTCGATCATGAGGCGGAATAAACTGCTGGGTAATGGCTACATCTTGGGTAATGCCCATATTAATACACATATTGATACAGGAGAGATGTCTTTACTGATCCGCGAACGCAACCCCGGCCATTTAGAGCGATGAGTATGTCAAAGGCATAGGTTGGAAGGATAAAATTACCATAACAAAAGCATATGAAAGCATACAAAAGGTAGGTAGATTATGGGTAGCTTACTAGATACACAGACATTGGAGACGTTAGCCAGGGAGGATTCCTCTGAGGATACCGTTGCTTCTGCCGTCAAAATAGCACGCAATGCTTACGAGTACTGGAAAGGGGTACCGAATACAGAACGCTCAAAGCTGTTGCGTGCAATTCGCTCGCAACTCCTACGAAATATGGATGAAATCGTGGATACGATGATTGAAGAGACCGGTAAGGTAGTTACTGAAGCAGTCGTAAGTGAGGTGGTGGTAAGTTGTGAGGTACTTAGTTACTATGCGTCACATGCTGCTTCAATACTGAAAACTAGATCTGTATATCCAGGTCTACTTATTAATAAGCGGGGCTACAAACGATATGAGCCACTCGGGGTCATAGGGGTGATTAGTCCTTGGAATTATCCACTGGTGCTGGCATTGGGACCTGTGGCAACCGCACTCGCGGCAGGAAATGCAGTAATACTCAAGCCATCTGAATATACTCCCAAGACAGGGATACTGATAGGAGGCTTGATAGCAAAAGCTGGTGCACCTGAAGGGTTGGTACAGGTGATTACCGGACATGGTCCTACCGGTGAGGCGTTGGTACGTTCCGGCGTGGACAAGATAGCCTTTACTGGATCGGTCAGGAGCGGCAAGGCTGTAATGCGTGCAGCGTCGGACAGCCTTACTCCAGTCGTGCTGGAGCTGGGAGGAAAGGACCCTTTTATTGTATGCAAGGATGCCAACCTGGATAGGGCTGCACGTGCTTGTGTCTGGGGAGCGTTTACCAACTGCGGGCAGACGTGCATGGCTACCGAGCGTGTATATGTAGTAAAAGAAGTTTATGATGAATTTGTCGATAAAGTAGTCGCACTTACCGCTAAATTGCATCAGGGAACTTCTCCAAGTGACGACGTAGGAGCCGTAATTCATAAGGGACAGCTCGATATTATTGACAGTCACTTGGCCGATGCCATAGAACATGGTGCCAAGGTAGTATGTGGTGGCGGTCATGTAGATGTGGGAGGTAGGCCATCAATGGAGCCTACCATCCTTCTCGAGGTGGATCATTCTATGGCGGTCATGAGAGAGGAGACTTTCGGTCCGCTGTTGCCCATAATGAAAGTAGAGGATGAAGATGAAGCATTGAGATTGGCAAATGACAGCCAATACGGGCTGAATGCTTCAATTTTTGCAAAAGATCGCCGTGTAATTGACAAGTTGGTAGCTGGACTGCGTTCTGGGAATGTATGTGTCAATGATGTAATGATATCATATGGCATACCGTCACTGCCTTTTGGGGGTATAGGAGATTCTGGCTTTGGTAGATCTCATGGTCCCGAAGGACTCAGAGAGATGGCTCATCTGAAGTCGGTGGCAGAGGACCGTTTTGGATTTTCCAGAGAACCCTCATGGCTACCTGTACCCTCGTGGCTTGCCAAAGCTGTCAAAGTAGGGTTAGACTTGCTCTACAGACCAGGTCACGACAGGCCAGGTAATGCAGCTGGGAATACCGGAAACGGTACCCATACATGTGTGTATATAAATAATAAGGAGGTAGAGATAGGATGAGTTTTTTAGCGGATCCACCAATGCTGGTAGCTTCAGGAGTAGCAATAGATTCTGTGGTATCGGATGAAGATACGGCTAAGAAACTGGAACTGGGAGTTCTACTTGTATTTTTGGTAGTATCCATATCTCTCTATCTCAACTTGGGATGGGTTAGAAAGTTCTGGGAATTCTTCGGAGAAAAGAGCGGTCGAGATTTCATGTTCAACTCTGGGGTACTGCCACTTAGCGACGATAAAATGCCGTCTTCGAAGCATGTGATGTCGGTAGTATTATTTGCTACCTATCCACTGTGGCTACGACTTGGCAGGAAAATAGGTGCCAGGATGCGGACGAATAGGTTGAGCATTCGCGGGAGCTGATTGGTTACAGAATCGGTGGCCTGCGTGAGTCAGAGCTGATGAGATGTACCGCAAATTACCATGGACTCCCGTCGTCTAGATGATACCTTTGAAAACAAGTGGCGCTGTGCCATATGCCACCCTTCATCGTACTACAGGTTTGGACACATGTTACCAGCTCTCGCTCTGAACTACCGAAGAATGGTAAATAATGAAAGGTGACTTCCCTGAATACAGATTGACTGATTGGTCAGTCATTAAATTGAATTGCTGATATGAACCTGCTAAACTGTGCTACATGTCTACTACTACAGTTTCAGCACGTGAACGTCCAGCCAGGGTCGTAAAGCGTGCAGTCAGTGAGGAAGAAAAAGAGGGACGCAAAAACGATATTCTAGCGGCGGCGAAAGAAGTATTTGCAAAGAGTGGATACCAGGCTACTACTATTGCAGATATTGCCAAAGTTGCCAAACTGTCATATGGCTCAATTTATTGGTACTTTGACTCGAAGGAGGCGTTGTTCCATGCTCTTATGGAGAACGAAGAGCAGCAGTTGCGCGATCATGTGACTAATGCTCTTGCACAAGCTTCTACTACAAGTCATTCTGAACTTGCACCTCTGCAGGCAGCTGTTAAGGCAACCCTGGAGTTCTTTGAATCAGACAGAGCTGTAGTAAAGCTACTCTTCAGAGATTCTTATGCTCTGGGAGATCGCTTCGAGAAGCATCTTTTTTACATCTACGAAGGATTTATAAGTGATATAGAGGTCATGGTCAAAGAGGCTCAGAAAAATGGCAAGATAATCGAGGCACCTCCACGCATGGTTGCATTTTGTGTTGTATCTCTGGTTGGTCAGGTAGCGCACAGAAGACTTGTTACCGATGATGGATTGGCGGCAGACGTAGTGGCCGATTTTGTGGTTTCTTTTGTATTAAATGGATTACTTCCTCGTTAGAAATTTATCATGAGAGGTTAGGTGAAGATGACATTTGATAGTGAACGATTACCAGTCATAGTAGCTTATGCTCAGGCTATCGAGAAAGAAGAGCTTATTGGAGCAGCAGAACTAATGAATCGGGCTACTGCATCTGCATTGGATGGAACCGGTCCGCTGGCCAATCGTATTGACAGAGTATCGGTGGTGGGCATAATGTCGAAGATTTCGCCATCACCAGCAACTGATCTGGCAAAGAGATTTCACATATCACCGCAACATACTGAGACAACTCAGGTAGGGGGGAATTTCCCTCAATGGTTGATTAGCCGTGCAGCAGATGAGATAGCATCGGGTAATGCCAGAGCGGTTATGATTGCCGGAGCCGAGGCGCAACATACCCAGAAGATGCGACGAAAGTTGCGTGAACAGGGTATAGAGCCTCCTCCATCTACAGGAGTTTCCGATACCGCAGGTGCTAATGCTGGAGATGGTACAACCAGTCCGGGTGACATGACTTCTGATGATACTGATGCGTCGGCTCGTAATAGTGTTCCTGATAACGTAGTTGGTGATCCAAGAGCCGGGGTGTCCTCCAACGAGCTGGCTGCCGGGCTGATTGCTCCGGTACATGTTTATCCGATGTTCGAAAGTGTACTTGCTAGTAGAGCGCAAAGGACGTACCAAGAGCAACGTGAATTCATTGCAGGATTTCTATCTCCCTTCAGTGAAGTTGCAGCCAAGCACCCATTTGCTTGGTTCCCTCAAGTACGCTCTCCTCAGGAGTTGTACACTATTACACCACAAAACCGTTTGATAGCAGAGCCGTACCCCAAGCTTATGTCGGCCTTTATAGATGTAAACCAAGCTGCTTGTGTGATAGTGACATCATTGGCGGTAGCTCGTGAGTGCGGCTTAGCTGAATCGGCTATCTATTGTTGGTCGGGTGCAGACGTAAACGATGTGTGGTATCCATCTTCCAGGCCAGATCCCGGAGTGTCGCAGGGCATCCGAGAGGCTGGGCGTGCCGCACTTGATGCTGCAAATGTTTCAATAGATGATGTATCTTTATTTGACCTGTATTCTTGTTTCCCCTGCGCAGTAGAGTTGGCCTGTGATGCGTTGGGGATTGGTCTTGATGATTCAAGAGGGCTTACGGTTACGGGCGGTCTGCCGTACTTTGGGGGGCCTGGGAACAACTACACTCTCCATGCTATAGCTACCATGGCAGATAGGCTTAAAGAATCGGGTGGAGTTGGGCTTGTATCAGGTCTGGGTTGGTATGCAACCAAGCACTCAATAGGAATATACAGTGATTCACCACCGGTGAACGGGTGGGTAAGAGGTAATGTCGCGGATGCTCAGGCTAGAATAGATGCCGGTGAGATTACAGTCATAGGAGGTGTCGATACAGAAGAGCCTGGTACTGTAGTTGCATCCACTATAATTGTCGATGCAGCGGGTAATCCAGAATCCGCGCCGGTAATAGTAGCTCTTGGCAGTGGTCAACGTGTAGTTGGTACCATATCGTCGGATGAATTAGCGGGATTGAGTGGCGTAAATCTCGTTGGTAAGAAAGTAACTGTACAGGGAACGCCGCCTGTATGTCATTTAACATAATAAATTCAATAGGAGGTAACGACTGGTGCCGGTAGTAGAACGAGACCGCAAGGGTCATGTAGAGATACTTACGATCAACCGACCTGAAGCAAGAAATGCCGTCAATGGCGAGGTAACAGCAGGCTTGTCGGAAGCATTCGACGAGATTGCTGACTCCGATGATGCCTGGGTGGTCATTCTTACTGGTGCAGGAGATAAGTCATTTTCAGCAGGAATGGATCTCAAGGCCTTTGCAGCCGGGGAAGGGGCTGCTATCGTGGGAGCTAAGGGAGGCTTTGCCGGTATAGTTCAGAGAGACTTTCCCAAGCCAATTATAGCAGCCGTAAACGGCTCAGCACTTGGAGGTGGCTGCGAAATAGCGTTAGCCTGTGATCTGGTCGTGGCTGCTGAGCATGCTACTTTTGGCATACCGGAA
>JAJZWK010000024.1 GCA_021846725.1 Actinomycetes bacterium
TCCCTGTAGGGACCTATAGTAGAATCTGGGTAGTCGGCAAAGACAGCCACCTGTAAGGGCAGGTATTCTATGCCTTCCGGCAACAACCCCGGTGGCACTGAGGATAGCGGATTATCCAAAAACGCAATAGCGACTTCCGCCTCATCGTATGTATACGGAGGTTCGGGATAAAGAGGAACAGGCAATGGCAACATTGTAAAACCTTTCTATTATATGTAATATACTTCACGTATTATATGTCGTATATTATAATACCATCGGAGCAACCATGCCACACGTATCCGTTGAGACACCTAATGGACCAACCGCTACCGCCCACAGCAGGGCTCCAAGCAAACCATGACCTATTTTAACGAACGTAGGAGGTGCGTTAATCAGTTGCCCAAATGCCGACTCGCAAAGTCCGGTTCCAACGGATGGGACTGGAAAGACTCAGCGGCTGGAGAGCGAAAAGAAAAGAAGTGCAGAAAAGAAAAGGAGTGCCTAGGTTTTCTGGAGTGGATAGATCGCTGGTCACCTAAAGAGAAGGAATAGTCCCGTGCTATGATGTAGAAATGAACATTGGTCATAATAAGGTTCCTCGCCATGGAAGTCTGAGGGCAGTCGTAACGGGTGGAAGTGGCGTACTCGGAAGGGCCATAGCATCCAGGTTACTGGATAATGGGTGGCAGGTACGCATACTGGATATTGCCCGCCCTCCTGCAGAGTGCCTCCAGGCTGAATTCGTACAGGTCGACATAGAAAAGGATTTTACCAGCATAGAACGGGTAGCTGAGTTGGTAAGTGGGTTTACTCACGTATTCCATCTTGCAGCTCGATTACCTCAAGCTGGACTTGATGAAGCTGGTTTTTCAGCGGCAAACGTCGAGCCGACCCGCAAGTTGGCATTGGCATCTGCGGAGGCGGGGATCCAGCGCTTTGTCTATGCATCATCAATCGAGATATACGGTGCACAACCAATGCACATACCTCTTGATGAAGATGCAGAACTACGTTTTACTGGTGCATACAGCCGTAACAAATGGGAGTGTGAAGAACTTCTCAGGAAGATCCGACTTGAAAATGGGCTTAGCGTAGTGATGCTGAGAATGCCCATGATCTTTGGGCCGGGTTTTTACCATGAACGCTCCATACTTACCACATTCAAACTGTTGCAGCATGGCCTTCCAATTCCCCTACCAGCTGCGGATGCTCCTGTTTCATTCGTATCAGCACGAGATGCTGCACAGGCATTCGAACTGGCTTCTTTGAGCGTAGAGGCCGATGGAGAAGCGTTCAATGTCGCCGCTCCTGATATACCGACCATGATGGAACACATGTGGCAAGTTGCAATCAAGGTCGGCTCACGCTCAAAACCATTTGCCATACCAGCTTGGATGACTAAAGCCATAGAGGATTTCGCCAAAAAAAAGGCCAAAAAACCAGGTGCAAAGTTGTTTGGCACGCCGGCAGAGCTCATTTCATTCATTAGCACCGGTGGAGCATTCTCCATCGAAAAAGCCCGTCGTATTATAGGTTACTCGCCGTTGGACAGCTGCTCAGATGCCTGGGCAAATACCTACAAATGGTACTATGCTACCAGTGCAGTGTCTTGAGTGTGGTGTCTCGTAAATAGTGTGACGTTATCTGGCAAGTCATGGGTATCATCTGAGTGACTGGAACCCATGGTTATTTGCGTGACGCTATATCAAGCATAACTTTGCATAACTTTACTGTAAGGCAATTCCCTCCATGCGCAGCGTAGCAAACGGCGGACAGGTAACCGTAAAGAGATTATGCAATGTATCTGACTCATCTATATCGACCTGCTTACCATCTGCATAGCATGCGGTAGCAGTCATGCCATACAGTACTATCCCCACCTTATCAGGAACAGCATAAGAACCTTCCCTGCTCCAAGAGATAGTAGCGATATCTCCTTCATGAGTAAACACTATATCGTCTATCCTGATCTCTCCATACCCGTCACCACGGTCATCGTAGCATGTCCCTCTTGCAAGCCCTCTCTCGTCTGGCCAAATATGAAATGATAGCATCTTTGGTTTATGATCAAGATCCGGTACGCATCCTGACGTATTCAGCCATCCATCATCCAATGGCAGTATAGAACCATGACGCACCAAGACAGGTATATTCTCCAATGGCGCAGACAACCTAACAACTCTTCCACCTCTTAATCGATTGATTTGATCAGATTGGCCTGAATGGTACTTTTTTGATTGGACGTTTTCACGCTGGGTATCCTCATACTGGATGTTCTCGTGCTGAGCACCCTCGCCAAGGTCTTTTAAGCTACCGTCAGAATTTCCCAAACTAGCTAAATAGCGACCATCCAACCAGGATGACCAAGTCCCTTTCGGTAGGCGAACCAACCTAGAAGTTTTACCAGGAGCTGTCACGGGGGCAACTAGTACAGACCCGCCCAACGTAAAAGCATCGTCTACCTCCCAAATAAGTGGATCACTACTATCGCTGTTCTCAATCCAACCCAGTGGTCTTATCAAAGGGGTACCTGAAGTACTGGCTTCGTATGCAAGCGTATACAGATAAGGCAACAACCTATATCGTAGTCTAATATAGTTTGCTACATATGGACGAATGTACTCCGGTAGTCGCCATGGTTCACGCATAGGGACTCCCGCTACAGAGTGAGTCCTGCAAAAAGGCAGAAACGTACTGAGTTGCAGCCATCTAAGGTACAATTCTGCGCTTGGTGCACCATTGAATCCACCAATATCTGGACCTGAAAACGGGAAACCCGACAGACCTAGCCCAATCATTGTAGGAATCTGTTGGCGTAAGGCTTCCCAGGTAGACTCGGTATCTCCTGTCCATCCCCAAGCATATCTCTGCGAACCTGCCCAGCCCGATCTTGAAAGAATGAATGGGCGTTTATCCGGAGATGCTTTACGAAGACCGGCATAGCCAGACCTGTTCATCTCTAAAGCATAGAGATTATGTGCCTCTGCATGCTCTCCACCCCTGCCATCCATATCGTGAAGAGTACCAAGTGGTAGAGTCTTATCGCCCAGCAATGCTATGTTAGTGGGCTCGTTCATGTCATGCCAGACGCCAGCTATACCGTTAGAGCTGAAAAAATCATACTTGTCCGCCCACCATTTTCTGGTTGAAGGGTTTGTGAAATCCGGGAATGCCGCCTTGCCCGGCCATACTACCCCCAATTGTACTTCTCCTCGAGGATTCCTACAAAAATACCCTCCCTCAAGTCCTTCTTCATACAGATCGTATTGAGAACTTGAGTCCGCTTTCACCGCCGGATCCAGTATCGTCACTATTCTGATGCCCTGTTCGGCAAGTTGATCAGTAAGAGCTTTCATGTCGGGAAAACGCGAATGATCTATCGTAAACACCTTGTATCCATCCATATAGTCTATATCAAGGTGTATCGCAGATAGAGGTATATGCATAGACTTGAAATTGTCCACTACATCATGGACGTCCCTTTCGGTTTTGTAGCCCCACCTGCTCTGATGATAGCCCAATGCCCACCTGGGTGGAAGGGGAGGTCGACCGGTAATATCTGTGTAGTAGCTAAGCACTTCACCAAGAGTACCGGCCATAAGGTAATAACGCAGTGCTCCTCCCGCAAAAGTTGACTTCATCAAGCTGTCGCTGTCAGCAGAAAAGGAGAAGGTGCTTTGCCATGAGTTCTCGTATAAACATCCCATTACAATATCTTGCTGCTTAGGATCTATGGAAACAGTGAAAGGTATGCTCATATAAAGAGGATCTACTCCAGGACCCCATAAGCCACCAGGATCCCTGTTCCAGAGTCTGTACGATCGTGATTTCCCTGGTACCTTATTCGAACGAGCGATCCGACCACTCAAATCCACATGAGCAGCCTTTTCGCCCAGCCCACATACAAGACTCCCTACACGATGTTGCCTCTCCATAGTCCATCGTTCTCCTGCCCGCGCAGGTGGAAAATCACGACACAACACAACCTCAGCATTTTTATATCGGCCGATTGCTTCCCCGGATGAACGAGACATACTGGATGAGTCAACACCCCTAGACCTACCGAACTCACTAGAACTATTGGATGCACCAGATTCGCCAGCACCGGAACTATTGGATGCACCAGAACCACCATGCGCTCGGTCAGAAGACGTAGAACGGCAAACAGAAAACTGTATTTCACCTGTCGGATATACTCTTATAATGTAATTACTATATCGTAATATGTAACAATTACCGATGCTGCTATCAAACGATACCTGCGGATCTTCTACTGCTGAAGAAGACCATCCATCTCTGAGAATATAGGGCACCGGCAAAATACCTGGTTCCCAGGTGATCCTGACTACATGGTCAGTCATCATCCGCACTTCGAGTACGGCATCCCTGAATCGGAATAATGCCCCGTTTGATATCTCCTCATATCCCAACATCTCTCCAATCTCTCCAAGTATCGCCCGCCGCTTTTCAGCCAGTTGCCTGACTGCACTATCGATACCCTGAGAGAAAGTATTAGTTACGGCAAGCCTAGTTGTACCGGGGCCGAGATCCAATACAGAACGAACAGCCGCCACCCCCAAGTACCACCCACGACGCAACTCCTCACGGAGACCAACTTGCCTCGACATACTTCTCATGAATCAAGCCATCTACTCACGACGTAGCACACAGCGACTCCACTGATACAATAACGTCATCCTCAATTGACCTGCTGAACTTCTCCAGTAAGTCACAGAGAACAGGCGAAGAGGATCCATCCAGAGCTTGCACTGAAGCATCTATCCACTGTCTCATCACATCTATACTCTTGGTCAGTGCATCTGATGACATAATCAGCGAGCGTGCCTCTTGCCTTTCATTGTCAGAGAGCGGCTTACCCAGGAGCGCCGCCAGATCATGACCCACCTCAATATCGTCGAGTGCAAGCAATACCGGTAAGGTGTATATTCCTTCTACCAGATCCTGACCGGGCTCTTTACCAAGTTCTTCCTTGGTGCCAATAATGTCCAATATATCGTCACGTAGCTGAAAGGCCATCCCGAAGTACTTGCCATACTCAGTGATAGCTTCCGTCTCCGATTCGGGCATCCTACTGGTGAGCGCTCCAACTCGACATGATGCCTCCATAAGGGCAGCAGTTTTGCCAGCAATTGCATTAAAATACTGTTCTTGGGTCCTATTGACCATATACGCTGTCTGTACTTCACTTATTTGTCCCGCGCATAGCTCTCCGAGGGTTCTCGCCAGAAGTGATGCTATATGCTGCCCCAGATCGGCGGCTATCTCGGCTGATTTTGCCAAAAGGTAATCTCCAGCAACAATAGCCACCAGATTCCCCCATCGAGAATTCACACTCTTGACGTTCCTCCTCATGGATGCTTCATCCATGACATCATCATGATACAACGACCCGAGGTGTACCAGTTCTACCGCTACTGCACCCAGTTGATCATCGCGAGTGCATTCATCAGTACCGCCAGTAGCTACGGTGATGGCCAAAGTTGGGCGCAACCGCTTCCCTCCAGCATCAATAAGATATGTTGCCACCTGGTTCAATATAGGATCTGAATTGACAACAGCACCTTTCAACAGTTCCTCCATGGATTGGAGGCCATGTTTCACCGGAGTTATGGATAGCAGTGTAGATATATTCACACCTGTAATAATACGCCATAAAAGCATCGGTGTGATAATCCACATCTGACTAACTCTGCCTCGCAAGCCTCTGGCTTTCGCCATGGGAGAGATGCAAGCAGATGTCAGAAGGAATTGCCTTGCGCCATCTGAATGCGTAAAAATCATGTATTATGGCATAAATGGACAGTGCAAGCAACAAAAATACATTTAATGCATTGCCCTTGCTGGCGGTGGGTATGCCCCTCAGGGAGGGTTTGGAACGTGTGGTGCAGGCCCATCGTGGAGCTCTGGTAGTGATGAGCGATAAGGAAGAGGTCCTTTCGCTATGTTCGGGAGGATTCCTGCTTAACACGGAATTCAGTCCCCAAAGACTTGCGGAACTGGCTAAAATGGACGGAGCAATTGTATTGTCAGAAGACACGTCACGCATATCAAGAGCAAACGTGCATCTGGTGCCCAACCATTCCATCCCCACCTCTGAAACAGGTACACGACATAGGACAGCAGAAAGAGTAGCTAGGTCTACTGGCGTACCTGTGGTATCGGTATCTACGACTATGGGAGTAATTACCCTGTATGAAGGAAATCGTAAGCACGTGCTTAGAGATAGACGTTACCTATTCAACCAGACCACACAAGTCATCCAGACCCTTACCCGTTTTCGCCAACGCTTCGATCTGGCTATTACATCACTCTCTGCCCTTGAATTGGAAGGGGCAGCAACTTTACGCGATGTGATAAGTACCCTGCAACCGGCAGAACTGGTTTGCAGGTTGACTGACGAAGTAAATGGATACCTGGTAGAGCTTGGAGATGACGGTAGGCTACTCAAGCTCCAGTTGGACGAGCTCTCCGCAGGAGTAGCCGAGGCACGCAATTTCGTGATACAGGACTACGTAAATGTTACAGATAGTACCAATAAGGCAGCTGTATCGTCTTCATCGCCGACATCTACTTCGATAACAGCAAACAATCACAATATGCATGCAAATGGAGTGCCAACAGACAGTAGCCTCAATACTACTCACCAATATGAAGAATCAATCATAAATATAGCTACCCAACATACAATTCGGTCATTGCAACAAATGTCAACAGAAGAACTTGCGGATATGGAAAATATTGCCAGAACTATCAAGGGGAAGGGAGAGAATAGTGAACTCGATAGTTCGGTAGAGCCCAGAGGATACAGGTTGTTGCACCGCCTTTCGCATATTCCTGACCCTATAGTCGATCGTATAGTAGAGCACTTTGGCAACCTCCAGGCCATTATGCGTGCTTCCCAGTCGTCTCTGGAAGAAGTAGAGGGAGTTGGTACGGGACGCGCTACGGCATTGCGCAACGGATTGGCTCGCTTGGCTGAAATGAGTATTTTGGAACGCTACGAATGACCAGAATGTCGCGCCCCGCAATCCCCTGGCTTTAGCCATGGGGAGGATGTCAGCCATACAGCCGAATAAACTACTCCCTGATGCAAGCTGTCTGTCTGCTGAGCCTCTTGCTACAATAGAATAGAGGTCGTAGCTTTAACCTACATCTGCTCAGACAGCCGCATCTTTGGATGCTCTTGCCGACTTGCTACAAATAGAGGTCGCAGCTTTAGCCTACATCTCTGTTTTGAGCTATAATAGGGTAAGACAATGACCACGCTGACAAAAGCAATGCGAAATATAATTCAAGGAGGCCTAAGTGTTTGAAAAAGGTGACAGGGTTGTCTACCCTCATCATGGTGCCGCTGTAGTTGAACGCAGGGAGATAAAAAAAGCTTTTGGCGAGGAAAAGGAGTACCTGGTACTCAAATTGGCATACGGCGATCTCACCTTGATGGTACCTACAGACAACACAGAAAGTGTTGGATTGCGTGAAGTAATAAACGACGAAGAAGTAGAGGAGGTCTTCGCCGTGCTCAGTAAAAAGGGTGCCAGGATGCCCACTAACTGGTCACGACGCTATAAGAACCATTCCGAGAAATTACGGTCAGGTGATATCTACCAGGTTGCCGAAGTGGTAAGAAATCTGTCAATAAGAGATAAGGACAAGGGTCTGTCCACTGGTGAAAAGAGGATGCTGGCACGTGCGCGTCAGATACTCATTTCAGAGTTGACCTTTGCACTAAACGCCAGCGAGGACGAGGCAACTAGACGGTTGGACGAGCTACTGGCCTAGCCACTGCATACAGTGTAGTGTCCCGCGAATAACCATGAGCTTCCATCAGTCAGATGACACCCCTGGCTTGCCAGGCAACATCACGCTATTTAGGAGGTACTCGAGATACTACGCTAATAGTTGTATAGATAATTGTCGCGGCCAGCAACAAGAGGAGACCTATGCAACCTATGCACTAGGTACATGGCATCAAACGACCAAAAGATCGAAAAAGTGTCTGCACCTACCATGATGGTGCAGGTTATGGGTTCGCGTGTTGTCGATTATGTGCACAATCCAACAAAAAACACCAGTAATCTAGACACAGTGGATTTACACAGTGGATTTACACAGTAGACGTAAGGTACATCCCGTAATGAGGTCTGGAGCAGGTAGCAAGCTGGACATGAAAAGATGAAGATGAGCACTTGGGCAATTGTCGTTGCCGCCGGAAAGGGGGAGCGCTTTGGCTCTATGAAGCAATTGGAGCGACTCGGCGGTAAGACGCTGATTGAATGGTCATTGGAATTATTCAGTAGGCTGGTCGAGGATGAGATGGTCGAGGGTATCGTGCTGGTGGTGCCTCCTGATGGGTGTGGTACTTACCTACCACAGGAAAAAGTTGCTGATATCCCAGGCAGCACTTCAAAGATATCAAATGTACATGTAGTTGCAGGAGGTGATAGCCGATCAGCCTCAGTACGCTCCGGACTGGCAGCTGTACCCGAAAGAGCTGAAACAGTGGTAGTGCATGATGCCGCAAGACCACTGGCAAGTCCTGAGCTGGCAAAGTCCGTAATAAATGCTGTACGTAATGGTGCTTCTGCTGCAATACCGGCCTTAGAGATAGTAGATACCATAAAAGAAATAGAAGACAGCAAGGTACTGCGAACCCTTGATCGGACGCGTTACGTTACTATACAGACCCCACAAGCGTTCAAAGCGAATGTACTCAGGCGAGCACATGAGTCAGGGCACGACGCTACAGATGATGCTACCCTTGTAGAGATGATCGGAGAAGACGTAGTGACAGTTCCCGGAGAAAGGAACAATATCAAGGTAACTACCCATGACGACCTTGTACGCCTGAATCGCTTGATTGAGTCAGAGGAGACTGAACCGCTGTCAAAGCTACGAATAGGTAATGGGTTCGATATGCACCGCTTCGGTCGCAGAGATGACCATCTGGTGCTTGGAGGAATCAATATTCCTCACAACAAGAGCCTCATGGGACATTCGGATGCTGATGTCCTTACACATGCTGTAATTGATGCTCTCCTGGGCGCTGCCGGACTGGGAGATATAGGGCACCATTTCCCCGATACAGATCCGCTCTGGTCAGGAGCAGACTCTATAGAGATGCTCAAGCAAGTAATAGAAATGCTACACAACCAATCGTACCGTGTGGTGAACATAGACATCACCGCAATTGCAGAGAGTCCAATACTATCACCGTATATCGTATCTATTCAGTCTCGACTCAGTGAGGTAACGGGTGGAGGCATCAATGTCAAAGCTACATCGCCCGAGGGGATGGGAGCACTGGGCAATGAAGAAGGGATAGCCTGTCTCGCCAGTGCGCTGATAGCGATGGTAGCGTGATATATTGCTATGATATGCTGGAGCTTGTCGCCAATATATTATGCTAGTACGATATCTCAGTACGGTATATCGTCATGATGCATCTGCACAGGTACAAGATATCAGTACAACGAGCCAGTATATCAATACAGAATCGAGGTGATGCATGAGACGTTCCAATCGAGCATCTGGTCGAGCACTACGTCGGACACCAGTACAAGCAGCCTCGGAACGCCGGCCTACCAGCCGTGACCCACGAACTGCTCAATCACGGATTGATAACGAGATCGGGGGAGAACAGGTAGAGGGTCGTAGATCGGTATTGGAGCTATTGTCTGCTGGCAGACGTAAGGTATACGAAGTGCTTCTAGAAGAGGGGATGGAAGCCTCTCCTATACTTGATGCGATAGAAAAAATGGCTATAAAACGACATGTGCGAGTAATAAACATGCCTCCAGCTAGATTGGATAGGGAAGCCAGATCACACTCTCACCAAGGGGTAATAGCCAAAGCAGCTCCACTGGATACATACACAATAGACGACCTGGTCATGAAAGCAAAGTCTGCTCCATTCATTGTGGTTCTCGACAGTATCACAGACCCGCACAACCTGGGTTCCATCTTGAGAAGCGCCGAATCTGCCGGAGCAACCGGAGTCATTATACCGCGTCATCGCAGTGCGCATATTTCGGCTACGGCAACCAAGGCAGCATCTGGAGCTATAGAGTATCTCGACTTTGCAATCGTGGGAGGCATCCCTACCGCTATTCTTGAATTGGACAAGTTGGGGGTAACCGTTATAGGGATGGATCCATCTGCACCACATTCACTGTACGATATATCTATTCATACGCTTGAACCGGTGGCGCTGGTACTGGGATCCGAAGAAAAAGGCATGAGTATGCTCAGTAAAAAAAGATGCTCCATGATGGCATCTCTCCCCCAGCTTGGCAAGATAGCCTCCCTAAATGTATCGGCAGCAGCTGCAATAGCATTATATCATGTAGCGCACTTGCGCTATCCTGAGGGGTATCCCAATTAGTACACTCCGCTTCCTTGGTAGTAATCCTTATATTCCTTGCGTAGTAGATGCTTCTGTACCTTACCTGTAGCAGTACGAGGCATCTGGTCGACGAAAATTATAGCCTTTGGAGCCTTGAATGAAGCAATTTTCTCCTTAGTCTTGGCGATTACCTGTTCCGGATCAAGAGTGACTCCTTCACGGGCTATGGCTACAGCAGTGATGGCCTCACCCCATCTATCATGAGGAAGCCCTATCACGACTACCTCCATAATGCCTTCTTCAGCGGCATATATAGCTTTTTCTACCTCTATGGAAGCCACATTCTCGCCGCCGGTCTTGATGACATCCTTAGTACGATCGTCAAACCATAAGATACCATTCTCGTCAAAGTGTCCAGTATCACCTGAATGGAACCAGCCATACTGAAATGCCTTTGAGGTAGCATCCTGATCGTCAAGGTATCCCTCCATTGCGTGAGGACCTCTATACACTATTTCGCCCACCTCACCAGAGGGCAGGATATTACCATTCTCGTCCATGATGGCAGTCTGGACATTGATTATCTGGCTACCCACCGAACCGGGGTACAGTAGCTGGTCATCAGGTTTGAATACTGTAGTCAAGGGTGCCATCTCGGTCTGACCAAAACCCAATGCAAACTCGCACTTGAACTCTTCAATTGCCCGCTTCAAGTCCTTATCCGGCATGGGAGCCATTGCATAAAGTGCGCGCCTCAAACTCGACAAATCACGCTTATGAAGATCTGGATGGTCAAGCATGATGCGGTACATCATCGGCAGTCCGAAAATGAAGGTTATCTTCTCTCGCTCTATTGTCTCCAACAAAGCTGTAGGGTCGAATGTTCGAGCTACAAAAATAGTCCCGCCTACCATCATCGCCGGCGTGATTACTCCATTCAACTGTGCAGTATGGAAAAAGGGCATCATAGCTACCGTTCGCTCCGATTCGCTGAACCCCGACTCTACGACACATGTCAACGATTCAACGTATATAGAGAGATGGCTGCCAACCACCCCCTTGGGAGCAGAGGTGGTACCACTCGTATACAGATACGTTAGAGGGTCTCTGTCTTCTACATAGGCCAAGGGCTCGCTACTATCTCCCTCACCGAGAAAGTCCCAAAAACGCTGAATATCTGAATTAGCTCTCTCTGATAGTTGATTGGCAGACAGTTCTTCGTCCCCTATCCCGGGTGCTAAGACTACCTCTTTCAAGGTTGCGACGCTACCAAGTGAGGGAAGGATATTTTCAGCGAGTTGACTCTCTACAATTACAGCCTGCGCTTTACTATGACCGAACACGTATTTAATCTCATCTGCTTTCCACCCCGTATTGATCGGAACGCATACAATGCCCAGTTTCGCGCAGGCATAATAAGTGAGTAGGAACTCCAGACTGTTTCCTGCCAGAAGAGATATTCTGTCACCCCTCTTGTAGTCATGGGCAGCAAGTGAGTTTGCCAACTTATTCACTTGTTGATTCAACTCTCTATAGGTAAGTCTCTTCTCGCCATCGACTACCGCCAGCTTCTGCGGCATCCTCCACGCTGTCCTAGTGAGAGTGTCACCGACGTTCAGCCTATTTATTATGTTGCGATTTTCTGTAACTAAGTCCATAGCACAAGTGTAGACATATTTATTGCACTTTACAGGACAACACACCTCCAAATTGTCTACAAACGCGATGAATGGGCACTACCTGTATAGCTACAGTGCAGTGCCCATCCATATGGTCTATAGGGGAGAGGTTAGTAAGTTCAATTTGAAGAGCCGTAAACAGCCTGCGGACGAGTCTCTGTGGCAACCGATTCAATGCTCTCTCCTGAGGCATCCTCCAGGTTGCGGCCCATAGGCTCAGGTAGGGCAACTATGGTGAGCAGAAGCCCTATCGCTGACACACCGGCCATGACACCCATCACGCCTGACAAGTGAATGGTCTTGAGCAGGGTGGGGACAAAAAGTGCCCCGAGGAAAGCTCCTATCTTGCCACCAGCGGCAGAGATCCCGTCCCCGGCGCCTCGAATAGATGTCGGAAATATCTCTGATGGATATACAAATGTGGTCTCGTTGGGGCCGAACTCGACAAAGAAGTAACTGACCCCGAACACTACCAGAAAGGCCCATGGGTTCTTGGCCATTCCAGGTATGACTGCAATTGCCCCGAAAGCAAGCGCCATGACAAGAAAGCCCTGCCATTGGATTCGCTTCCGTCCCATCTTGTCCATCAGGAATACCGCCGCCCAATACCCCGGTACGGCGAATACGGCAAAGATCGCTCCTGCAATCAATATATTGTCCAGCAAAGTGGCTTTCGGTTGGAGAGCCTTCAAAATCAAGGGACTCGATACCGAGTTGCCATAGAATGCTATATCCATGAGGAACCAGGTTCCCGCTGTACCAATGAGCCGGAGCAGAAACGGCGAGTCAGTCAGCCTGTAGTGAAGTCTTCGGATGGTAGCACCCGTTGCTCCACCACTGCCTGAGTCTCTGTTGCTCTTACTTTGTGTTGCAAGGCTGTCTGGGGTGGAGCCGTTGACCTGTACCGCTGGAGTGGACCCAGTCACCCAAGTCGCTGTCTCGATGGTGGCCGCTACGTCTCCCTTTACTGCCAAGGTGTAGCGTGGAGTCTCCTTGATCTTGCGGCGCAGGTAGATCACCGAAGCAGCCGGAATGGCTCCCAAACCGAGCATGAGTCGCCAGGCCAGTGCATGAGACATGCCAGCGCCAAGGAGGATTGCGGCAACTGCCGGACCGGCGAGCAGCCCGAATCCCTGCATGGCGAATACGGTACCGACGAGCCGCCCGCGGTTCTTGCGGTTGGCATACTCGGAGGTGATCACTGCGGAAGTGGCATAGTCGCCTCCGACCCCAATCCCGACAAGAATACGGAAAGCGAACAGCACTGCAAAGTTCGGTGAGAATGCCGAGGCGACAGCACCCAGCACCAGCAGCATGACTTCTATCCCGTAGACGGCCTTGCGCCCGAACATGTCCATGAGCTTGCCAAAGGTCAGGGCCCCGACCACTGCTGCGATCAGTGAAATCGAGTTCAGCAGGGACAGCTGGGCTGTCGTAAGGTGCCAAATGGGAGTCAGGATTGCAGTGACCGTTCCTATAATGAACAGGTCATAGGCATCGGTGAAAAAGCCCATCCCAGCAGTGATCACCGTAAGCCAGTGTTTGCCGTTCAGCGATGCGTCATCGAGAGCCTTGTAAGCTGAATGAGAACTGCCTCTCTGGCCGGTAGTCATCGGACACCCCTATCGGTAAGACTTACGTCTTGGACTGAGTTGGAAAGGCAAAATAAAGATACGCCAGCATCAATAGCCGATCGATATCTTGTACATTTTCGTGTTTTGGTTTTCATACTGTTTGTCACTCTCGACATTCTCCTTGTCTTACTTTATCGTTACTGTTCTTGCTAACCGTTTCGATGCGGTTACGATGTCATTATCTACATCCTGATTGAACGAGAGGGTAAATTAAGGTGAACGTAGGGTTAACTCTTGGTGAATAATTACTCACTTCTCATCAGATTCAATTGAGTAGATAGCGACCGCAACCTATAATTATTTGCGGGACAGACCACTTACAAGGTCTAGGACAAAGGCGTAGCCAGTAACTACACACAGAACGAGAACGCCACCAGGGGCGTCATCTGGCTGACGGGAACCTATGATTATTTACGTGTTACTACACTAGCTTCATATTGAGCTAATATATGAAACGGAGAGGTGCGAGAGCGGCCGAATCGGACTCACTGCTAATGAGTTGACTTGGGAAACCGGGTCCGAGGGTTCAAATCCCTCCCTCTCCGCCAATGGTGGCTTTTCGGTAACAGAACGATTGTGTGTCGTTGGATGTCACGACAGCTCTGACAGTGCGCTAGATTATCCACATGGCCAAAAGCTACTGGATAGAATCATTGGGGTGCCCAAAGAATAAAGTTGATTCAGAGAAGCTTGAGGGTACACTCATGTCTTCCGGGTATAGCCAAGCATCGACACCAGAGTGTGCAGATATTTTAGTAGTAAACACATGTGCATTTATAGAGTCTGCCAGAGAGGAATCTATTGCCACCATACTTGACTTAGCTGCAGCCAAGCGTAAAGGGGCACGCTTGGTAGTCACAGGGTGTATGGCGGAACGATATGGAGATGAGCTGTCTCGGGCTATGCCGGAAGTCGACTCGGTAGCAGGTTTTGGAGTACCACTGGATAGACACAGTATCGGAGAGCAACTTGTGACCGCTGGCTCCGGGGAATCGATAGTGACAACCGACATAGACATAGAGAAACAAGACATAGAGAAACAACTGCCTACTACTCAATCAATGACCCCATCCATGGATCTTCTGGAACTCCCCCGTCCTCCTCATCAATCCCCCTGGGCTTACGTCAAAATAGCAGAGGGGTGTAACCGTAAATGTGGCTTTTGTGCAATACCCTCTTTCAGGGGAACTCAGAGATCTCGATCTATAGAGTCGATAGTAAACGAAGTAAAATCGCTCGGTCCCGAAGTGCGCGAGATAATTCTGGTAGCTCAGGATACCGCATCCTGGGGAATGGATGGCAGAACGCCACAGCAGCTAGACAGTGCTTTGTTGGACAACCGCACTGGAATAGGCGCTAATTCAAGGTCAGTACATTTCAAAGGTGACCTTACAATCGGATGCACAGATTCAGGAATACCTCTAGGGACAGGTTCAGGTTCAGGTTCAGGTACATACTCAGGTCGCCCAATAATAGACTTAATAGACAAGCTGTCTGGCACAGTAGATATACTTCGCCTCCTCTACCTCTACCCCTCCTCCCTCAATGAACAGCTGATAAAGGCTATATGCAGTACCGGTACACCCTACTTTGATATGTCATTACAGCATTGCTCATCCAGTCTACTCAGGAGAATGCGAAGGTGGGGGAACAGGGAACGTTTCTTGAAGATCATAGATTCCATAAGATCAATTGAGCCACAAGCTATTCTGAGATCATCCTTCGTTGTAGGGTATCCAGGCGAGACCGAGAATGACCATGAGATGCTTATGAGATTTTTAGAGGATGCTTCCCTTGACTGGGCAGGATTCTTCCCATTTTCCCTTGAAGAAGGCACTTTCGCACAAACATTAGATGACCAGGTGCCACAAGATGTCGTCATGAGAAGGACAAGGGAATGCTCCGAGGTGCAGGATTCTATTATGATTTCACGACGTGCCAGCCAGATAGGGAGAACAGTAACTGCTTTAATCGACAGCCCGGGTCAGGCAAGGTCATATATGGAAGCTCCCGAAATTGATGGAATTATTCATGTGCCACCCAATCTGCAGATAGGTTCACTGATACCAATTGTCATTACCGGACTACAAGGCTTCGACCTGATAGGAAGGCCAGCACACTCCACAAACATTAAACTTCGTACCGGCAAAGCACTAACAGATTCTCGTATCTTATAATGTCCACCAAAAGAAGTGCATCACACGAGAGCCAACCGCATGATAATCCACAATATGGTGACCAACCGTATAGTAGTAAACAACACAGTAGCCATAAGTTACGGTTTGGCTCTTCTGCATTGGCAACCCCTGCAAATGCAATAACGGCTGCAAGACTACTGGCAAGTCCAGTGCTTATTGTATTCGTGTTAATGTATGGGCCTGACTGGGTGGCAGTCGTAATTGGAGCACTCGTATTTTCAACGGATGGACTTGACGGCTGGATAGCCAGACGGCAGGGGACTACCAGTTCAGGAGCCTTTTTGGATCCACTGGCCGATAAGATAGTGGTCTTGGGCGTACTCTACACCTTTGTATATCGTGGGACAATATCATGGATTCCGGTCTCACTTATCTTGCTCAGGGAGGTATCGATGAGTGCTTACCGTACTGTAGTTGCCAGAAAAGGTGTATCCATTCCAGCCAGACCACTCGCCAAAATCAAGACTGTAACCCAGGACATAGCTACTGGCCTTATGCTATTACCTGTGATGAAAGAACATCATCTAGCATTAATAGTGATGCTGTGGATAGCGGTAGCACTTACTATTATCAGCGGTATTCAATATCTATATGATGGAATAATGTCGAGTAATAGTGCGAGTTGAACAAGGGCGCGAAATGTTGCGAGTCGACGACGATGGAGTAATGTCGAGTAATAGTGCGAGTTGAACTTATTACAGTAGGAACCGAGTTGCTACTCGGGCAGATCGTCAATACAAATGCCACTGTAATGGCAGAGCATCTCGCCAGTTACGGTATTGAATGCCATTTTGCACAGACAGTCGGCGATAATCATGACAGGATGGTACTAGCGCTCAGAACTGCCTTGGCTCGCAGTGATGCAGCAATAGTCTGTGGAGGTCTTGGTCCCACTCAAGACGACATTACCAGAGAGGCTGTAGCCGAAGTAATGAACAAACCTCTGGTACAAAATCCAGATGTCAAACGATATATTGAGGATTTATTCTCCTCTAAAGGAATAGATATGCCGCTGATAAACCTACGCCAAGCCGATGTGCCCGTTGGAGCCTCTATAATCCCTCAGACCGATGGAACGGCACCTGGCCTGATATGCCCTATGGGACGCAAGGTCGTCTACGTACTACCGGGCGTACCTC
>JAJZWK010000025.1 GCA_021846725.1 Actinomycetes bacterium
TTGCAAATAAATTGGCATCTGCACCTACACCGGAGGAACGCTTAAAGATTGCAAATGATGCAGGATTCGCGGTAAATGCCTTCGATGTAGGTGGGATCAAAGCAGCACTGAACATAGAAGAGCTATCCGATGAAGATCTGGAGAAGGTTGCTGGAGGGATGGGGACCAATACAATCGTATCCGCCGTAACCATTGGTATGGGCAGCGCTGTTGCAAGTGCTGCTGTCGTCTCTATTGCGGCTGCTGCAGTGTTATGATTAGGTAGACCAATCGACATATATCATGTATCACATATAATCATCCGTGGCTCTGCAGTATGCGATATACGCTAAGAATGAAACTTTGACCTATATTTAGTGTAAAATTAGATATCCTAGATAGATTATGAACTCAGTGGTAGAAACTGCTCTAATCACTGCTGCTGCAAGGGCGCGTGAATCTGCAAGAAAGGACGCATTATTTAACGATCCTTACGCTTTATATATGGCGGGAAAAGATGGTATAAGGATGCTAGAAAACTTTGAGCGCGCGGTACCTGAAGTAAGTGGCCTCATACCTGCAGTAATACGTACCTATTTTATCGACAACCAACTTAAAAGTATCGCTGACAATTATGATTTTGATCAGGTAGTGCTACTGGGGTGTGGAATGGACACGCGAGCCTTCCGAACAAACTATCTCAGCTCAGGTTATGAATCCAAGAATAGGTCATCGCTGATCGCATTTTATGAGCTTGATCATCCTGAATTGATACGGTCGAAAAATACTAGGCTATTGGCTCATAACATCTATTCACCTTTTAAGCGAGTGGCAATTGGCTGTGATCTTGCCTCTGATGATTTGCATGAATTGCTAATAACGAATGGCCTTAATCCTGACTTACGAACAGTATGGATTGCTGAGGGTTTGTTCATCTACCTTGAAGAGTCTTCTGTGCATAGGCTGCTAGAGCAGGTTACTACGCTATCTTTTAAGGGATCATTTTTCCTGTGTGACCTAATTAATACGTCGCTTGCCTCGGATAAAGCAACAGAGCCTCTTCGTCACTATTTAGCAACAAGTGGGTTTCCCATGAAATATGCAAATGATGATCCTACAGAGATTCTCAACCAATACGGTTGGTATGCAGATATATATACCTTACGAGATACTATGCGGCATATCGATAGATTCTCCAATATGCTCTCGAGCACAAGCACAAGCACCGTTTCATCTGGTGATGCCTATCTAGTGAGTGCTGTGCGCAAATAGCCCATATCTATATCTACAAATCTCCGGCTAATACCTCGTAAATAACCATAAAGTATTTCTGGCCAGATAATACAATTCACAACATGACCTACTGGACGTGACTACCCAACTGTGCCCTCTTACTCTACCCTGCTACATGGCGTATTCTCTGATCGTACCATCCTGTACTATATAGTTCACCGGATGACCAAATAGCCGAAAGGTGGTGTTAGTCGCTAGATATTGAACTGCAAGGTAAGCGAGATAAATAGGTACTAGCACCCTAGTACAATATCCTCTATGTATGTATAGTCTTTAGTGGGTAGTCGATAGTGTCCGCCTACAGTAATAATCAATAACTATACAAAAAGGAACGGAAATGACAGAAGAAGCAATTAAATCATTTGTAGAGAAACTGAGTACAGATGAGGAATTTGCAAATAAATTGGCATCTGCACCTACACCGGAGGAACGCTTAAAGATTGCAAATGATGCAGGATTCGCGATAAGTGCTTCCGATGTAGATGGGATCAAAGCAGCACTGAACATAGAAGAGCTATCCGATGAAGATCTGGAGAAGGTTGCTGGAGGGATGGGATCCGCTACCAACGTCATTACCGGTGCCGTCACTGGTGTCGCCACCGGTGCCATAGTTACCGCCACCATTGATGTCGCTGTTGGTGCTGCATCTGCAGCAGTATAGCTAATCAGCAGTATAGCTATAGAGTATTATATTTGTGCCCAACAACTACCATATTCAGCTATACCAACTAGATGCACTAATAGACGAAATAGTAGCTCGTGCAGCTAGTATGGAGGAACGCAGATCAGCACCCTGGCTAGAGTCTCAATCTGTAGACACTATATCCACGAAATCAAATACAGATGAATACTCGTACAACCAGGACCGCTTATTAAAAATATGGATGGATAAATGCACTCATGGGAACGAGGATGCCTTTAAAAAACTGCTCATCGAAAGAGGAATGACACTTGACCAAGCGCGTAAGGGATTGGCAGAGGTACGCGTTAAGAAAGGCAGCGTACTTCCCACATGGGCAATGGCACTACGCGATCTCTTGCAATCTACATTACATATGCCGCCTACAGAGCATCTTGACATAGCCATATCTCTGACATCTGGTGGCATCCTCAAGATTAATGGAGATGCCAAGATACCTGTAAATGAGGGGATTGGTGCATATGCAATAGCACCTTTCGCTGCGGTTGCTTACAAATGGATAGATCCGGGCATCACAAGACTAAAATCATCAAGTTTATCTAAATACGATATTAACGGTATCGCGACATCGTTAGTCAGATACCTGGAGGAACAGATACTTCATGCTATCCTCAGATGCTTGCTGACAAAGCCATCGCCCAATTTTCATGACAATGCCCCCACCTTTGATGAATGGACAATACTCCTCAGAAAATATCCAGCCTTGGGCAGAGTCTTGGGCATCTTAGCTGTACAGTGGCGTGATTTCTCGGAAGAGTTGCTTACAAGGCTCTATGCTGATGCAGAAGAGTTAAATGTAACACTACAGAACATCAGACCAGAAAAATCAGTTCATTTTAGTAGCAACGGTACCGGCGACCGGCATGACGGTGGACGTTTCGTGGTGCCAATAGACTACGGCAATGGTAAGATACTACTTTACAAACCGAAAGACCTCCGTCTTGGTGGAAGCCTTAACCACCTAATAGATTCCCTCGGATTGGATCTGCAACTACCTAGGAGATTGGAGCATGGCGACTATATATGGGAGGAAGTGGTCAATGCACATTTACCGGTTCATGACGAACAGTGGGATGCACTTGCAAAAGAAATAGGAATGTGGGCATGTCTATTTACCGTACTAGGGTCAACAGATATGCTAAAGTGCAATGTCATAATCTCTGGAGAACATATCGTACCAGTAGATACCGAAACTATAATACCGTTTCTATTCTTGGATCCCGACACTATACCATGGATCCCTGCAGCTACAAACATCGGGCTACTGAACTCTCCAATTCTTTCCAAGAACAACGTTAGATTAGGCAACTGGGGTATTCTGGCCGACCCCAACTATATGCCACTCCATGAACGCATTGACTTGATTCAAGAAGGTTACTCCACAATGTACAGTCACATAGCAAACAACAAAGACAAGGTACTGAAACTCATCTCCAACTTCTCAGAATTACCGGTTCGCGCAGTTATGAGAAATACTTGGGTGTATCTCCACTTGCTCATGGATAGCCTGGCTCCTGAAGCTCTGGTAAATGGCATAGAACGTGATCTAGTGCTGGAACGCCTATGGAGGGCACAACAACGCTTTTCTCTGTCCGTCTCGATAGTAGAAGCCGAACTGTCCTCACTACGCGATATGGATGTACCCCTATTCAGATTCTACCCGGGGAAAAATGATATGGTCACACCAGGAGGAGGCATCGCAACGAATATACTATTCGAACCACCCTTGGAAAGCATATACAGACATATTACTGAAATGACAAACGAACCACCCGCTGCCGATATGGATTCCCTTACAGCACTAGCTTTTTGCGCATTACCTGATTATCCCGTTTCAGTAATCCCAAACGACAGAACAAATACAACCATTTCAAGTAGCGCATCATCTACCTGGACCAACCACGATATATCCGATCCACCACATAATAACGATTGGTTGTCCAAAGCTCATCAAATTTCTCTGGATCTATACAACACACTAAACCATGGCGGACCAACCGGAGACAGACTTCATGCAAATGTGTGCTATGTACCGACAAACTCTGTATTCGTACTATCTCCAGTTCGAGGCGGTGATCTTCTCTCTGGGTCTGCTGGAATAGCTAATGTCTTATGCCATCTTGCATATATCACTGAAAACGATCTATTAATCGATGAAGCTACGTTCCATATCGATTGCTCCATAAAAGAATGTTTACATCTAAGTAAGATGATATCGCAATGGTCAGGTAAACAATCTGAATTACCTGACATGACTTTCTACACTGGACTCCCCACCTTACTCTATGCATTGGCATCGTGTAATTTGCAGTTATCATACATAAGACCTCATAGTACCCTCTGCGAAGAGATAGATGAGGCTATATACTCTGGTATTTCTGCTATTGCAGGATTGGACATTAAAAAAGCATTCTCTGTCGGCAACTGGCTGAAAATTGGACCAGTATCTTCTATGCTAATCAGTTTAAGCAGCATACTTACAATGACTAGAACGGAGGATCTGGCTGGAACACGATATTCATATAGTCATGAACAATCGACGTTATTACCGGCTCTTGCCGACCTGTCTACCCTTACAATGATTGAGGAGACGGCAAGTAACCTTGCACGATTGATCACAGACAAATGGGGTAATTATTTCCCCGATCTTGCCAGTTCTGTAATCAAAGACTTATATCCGTCCGACAAGACTTTAGCTTCTCTGGCATTATCACGCTACTACCATTATGTTGTCCATACACATAACCAAGGCAATAAACTCCCTCCCACACCACTCAATGTATTCCCAGAACAAATTATAGAATGGCTGTACAGCCCTGATACCGACATTTCTGCCGACAACATAATAACTACTTCGTTAAAGAGCTTATTATCAGCGAGCATCCCAGACATTGCTACCAAAACTGTAACCCATCACATACTGAGCCCAGACATCTATAATTCCTCCGGCACGACCCTGAAAAGCGATAGTTATCCCAATCATGACAGTAACAATAAACCTACCCCCACTCTATCATATCTTAATCAGATAGAGTATAATCTTATATCATATCGCCTGTACGGAAATGATCAATGTTTGGATGCCGCAAGATCAGCAGGAATCGGTATTATGAAAAATAGGAATATCTATGGAAGATATTTTCCAGAAAACCATCTACCTGACCGCTACAGGCTGTCTGCTATTTGGGGACTGGCGGGTATAGCACATGCAATAAGCGGCCTTGCGGACCCTAACAGTTGGTTCTCTTTACGCCTTTTGGAAACTCCCAAAACCTCCCGAAATCTCAGCCAACCAAATACTTAAATAAGACTATTAAGACAAAAGACTATTAATACAACACAATCTCGGCAAAAAATATGCATGAAAAATACACATACAGCATACATACAGCAATCACTATGTCCCTGTTTGGTGATTAGCACCCCCAACCAATTACTAAGCTACCTGTTGCCCAGGCAGCAAGGTGTCAAATGCACCGAGAATAGTGGCTGCCGTACGTTGGATACGCTCGCAACTTGCTTTGATCGCAGCAATAGCCTGTTCTCCTCCACCTGCCCAGCCAGCACAATATCCGAAGGAATAATCACTACTATCTATTCCGAGTGTCTGACAGACAATATATGCAGTGGACTCAGCTTCCAGCTCTGCAATTGAACGGTTATCGTGTACCTCATGAAGAAGAGCATGAGCAAGCTCATGTGCCAGGGTCTTTACCCGCTGTGCCGGTGAGTTGTTGGTCTCTATGCGTATACGATGTTTTGCATGACAACAATCGCCATTTGCAGAACCGCCAAAATCATGCTCTACAACCTCAAACCCAATAGAGTCAGCAAAGCCAATAAGGACATCATAGTGCCCTTCCACTCCACTGCCCTCAATACGGTTACAGACAGATGGAGGAGCATCTCCACCAGTCTGAGAAATGTCAAATACGGGAACCCACTTGAACGCATGGATGCTGGCCAGATTCTCCCTTTCCTCGACATCGTTATCATCCTTACAAGCAGCTTTCCTGTAAACCACAGGTGCAAGTATCCATATTGCTTCTTCTCCTTTTAGTACATAGCGATTTAATTTGCGCCATGCCTTATAACCAGCTACCTGAGTTGCATTATGGCGCTGGGCGGCAATAAGAAGCGTATTCCTGTAAGAGTACCGGTAAAAACGGCTCTGAAAGTCCAGATAACTACGCCACTCCTCAGAGGATGTCAGATTGCTTATACCTGCAACCAGTTTATTAACTAGGTCAAAGTGTTCCTTGGTTTTACAAAAATTATTCATACTGAAATGGTAACAGGAGGGTGTAACAGTTTATACTTGAAGACACTTAAAAGACATGAAAGGAATCATAAAGACATTGGATTAGGTAGGTAATATAATCCTCAAACTTCAGCTCTATGAACAATATCACAGGTATATCGCAAACAACATTTCAAAAGCTTTATACAGGCTACGGGGTTGCTACTCAGAAGCAGCTGTGATAATATAGTATGGCATTTTGACAGAGAACTCACGGGGACATCAGTCAGTCAGACAGGGAACGGAAAGGGACAGAAACGAAACGTATACAGCATAATATACTGACAGGGAATATAAAAAAATCTCGCATCACAATAGGACGTAGTAGAAGTAGCAATGGGATAATAGCACTAGCCGGAGCTCTGGCTATCTGTGCAACCATACTTGCATCGTGCAGTTCGACCGCTACAGTCGTATACAAATCACGCCCGCTACTTATTGGGGCGATATTCTCTACTACAGGTGGTGGCGACGTATATGGTCCTCAGCAGGTTCGTGGTGCCGAACTCGCAGTAGGACAAATCAATGCAGCAGGAGGGATCAATGGTACTCCGATTCGCTTGAAGATAATAAATGATACATCCAGCCCATCAAAGGGACAATTAGCCATGACTCAGCTCATAGAAAACTATCACGCCTTGACTGTGCTCGGTCCCACCTTGTCTGACGTAGCCGTCAAGGCAGATCCAATCGCTGATAGACTGCATACCCCTGTCCTTGCCGTCTCTAATACTGCTCCAGGTATAGTAGGTAAATGCGCGTATCCCTGTACGTGGATATGGCGTGACAGTCTTGGGGAAACTGTGGCTGTGCCAGATGCAATTTCTTATTATCTATCTACCACCCATCAATCATCAGCAGTTACTATACATACAGCTAATGACCTCCTTGGTATTACAGAAGCAAGGATCGCCGAATCGGTATTTCGTGAACATGGACTATCGGTTCCACTAAAAATTGTCATCCCGGACAGCACTACCGGACTCTCATCGTTCGTCACTACTGCCATATCTGCAAATCCCGGCATTGTATTCATTGGTACATCCTTCGGTAACGTGGCAGCGGCGTTGGTTCATGATCTGAGGAAACAAGGCTACACTGGCCAAATCATAGGCGGTAATACCTTTAACAGTAGCTTAACATTGCACCTCATAGGAGGCACAGGAGCAGGAGCATTAAGTGGGTCAGCGTGGTGGTCAGGAAATGATTTCCCGGCAAATTCTACATTTGAAACCGCTTACGAACAAGCATTTGGAATCGCACCGGATGAATTCGCTGCACAAGCGTATACCGGCATACTTATACTTGCACAGGCAATGCGTCATGCAGGGTTAGGAGGAAATACAAGATACTCTCTGACACAAAAAAGAACCATGATACAGCAAGCACTGAAGACGGTTGCACTTATCACACCACTGGGACCATTCAGATTTACCAAATCGCACGATGTATCACAAATAGTATGGATACTGAAAATTAACGCAGCTGGCTCCCACCAGTTAGTCGACTTCTGCAACCCGGGGTGTTGACAAGATGAAGACAACGACGAAATTACCCAGACTGGCAATAATTGAAGATGAACCTCTCTTCGCTAACATGCTATGTGATTCATTGGAAAGAACGGAACAATTTACTCTCACCGGCTGGTACCAGGATGGTACAACTGCTATTGAGGATATTCTACAGAATCCCCCTGATGCCATCATTGCAGATGTGATGCTGACAGGCGAAATGACAGGGCTGGAAGTAGGAACTACCCTACGAGATCAACTGCCCGAACTCGGTATCGTGATCCTGTCTGGAACTCTGGATATTGCACTCATTGAATCCCTCGACCCAAACTATTGGTACGGGTGGTCTTTCCTTGATAAAAGATCAGTAAGAGACATAGATTCAATCATATGTGCAGTGAACGCCGTCATAGAAGGAAACGTAGCAATAGACAAGTTCATTCTACCCAGTAGCATCTCTACCGCATATACAGACCGCTCAAATAAAAACAGAGTTACAAGCAATACGCCACTCACAAAAAGACAACAGGAAATCATATCTCTAGTTGCACAGGGGTATACCAATGCTGCCATTGCAGAGAGACTCTTTATATCGGAACGAACCGTCGAGCACCACTTAAGCACTATATACACCATCCTGGGAGTATACGCAACAGACACGACTAAGCATCCAAGAGTAGAGGCAGTACTAAATTGGCTTAAAACGACCACTCTAGTACAAGCGTCTACAACCCCAAATCATGCAGCTTCGAACAACGAGGAGAGTATATGCTAACCGAGAACAATGGTAAGGAATTAACCGATACGAGCTTAACTGATACATTCACAAAAACCTTCCCCACCATACCAATTGACAGATCAATAGGCGACAACTCATACAACCAGCAGGTGGTAGGTTGTCAGCTACAACTAGACGACCTGAGTACATATTCCACTGAATTACTCAACGAGACAAGTCCTAAAGAGAGGTTGTATATGGCTACATCAGGACTGTCAGATATGCTTTACCTAGCCAAAGAAATGACAGGCTGCAAAGATGTACAGTACCTCACCTCACAGGCACAAAATGTAAACAATAAACATGATACTCCTGATACTCCAAATAGCAACTCAGGTATCAACAAGAGTAGCGATTGCCCAATTGATGACTACTATACACAAATCATAATAGGAGAAAAATGTATTGGATACCTCAAGTTTTCAGGCATGCCCAGTTCTGCACATCCCATCAAGCCACTATGCGATGCTTTGACACGCCAATTTACATTAACAATGAATCTCTATTTGAGAATATTTAGATTAAGCCGCATAGCAAACAACCTCTATCGCTCCCGTCAAGTCTTACTGGCAGCAGACGATGCGAGACGGCGAGACATCGCTGAGGTGCTCCATGGAACAATGCAAGTCCGTATGTTGACAGCATGGCAACGTCTTCTAGATGCACAAAAGTATTTTACCTCTGATCCTGAAAGGGCGCTTGAAAATATACGATGGGTATCTGACGAACTAGATTCACTTCGCGAAAATGACCTTAGGGGATTGGCACGTAAGCTGCACCCAAACATTACAGTATTCGGTATGCTCGCATCAATTCGAGCATTGGTAAAGCAACTAAGCAGCACGGAGGACGCTCTATCTATATCTATGTTTGTAGACAAAGATATAGAGTTAATTGATTATCCGGGGAAATCGCAAATAGACAATCAAATAAGGCTGAGTGCGTATCGCTTCGTAGAAGAAACAGCCATTAACGCTATACGGCATGGTAAAGCAACCGAGATAAGGATCGAAGTCCACATGACAAGCAACAACTACATCAAGCTTAGCGTAGTAGACAACGGAGACTCCTTCGATGTCGAAAAAGTTGTATCAGGGGTTGGATTTGCATCAATAGATGCACGCATTGGACAGGTGGGGGGGCACTGGAGAATAGAGAGCAGCCAAGGAAGCGGTACCACCGTTACTGCGATGATCCCGCTGAGCATTGCATTAGATGACATTGATGAACGCCACGAAAAGTCGACGAAAAAATGGCCTACAAAAAAAGCAACTAACATACATGCAGGCACAAAGACAGGAAAAAGTACAGATGAGATGACCTACCAGAATATATCATCTGGGAACGTAAACGATACAACCAGGAAAAAGGGGGCAACTCGCTAATGATACAGGCACCCATCTTCCGTCAGAAAGCACTTAAGCGCATATCGTCGCCAGATCAATTAGACAAATTGGTAAACGTAGTGCCACCTCGTCTATGGATGGCTCTATCTGCCCTATTACTTGTAGCTACCGGAGTGGTCATATGGTCATTCGTAGCCAAAGTACCAACTACAGTCAGTGCAATAGGATATTACCTTCCGGAAGGAGGACTCAGAAAACTCGCCGTCCCCGTGTCGGGCATATTGACAGATATATCTATTGCGGATGGTCAACACTTGGTAGCCGGAGAACAGGTAGGAACTGTAACATTACCGGGAAACTCCACTATACCAATAGATTCACCAGAAACTGGAGTAGTCATAGAAGCAAATGCAGTTAACGGAAGCTACGTAACTTCTGGAGAAAATCTGGGGGAGATACTTCCAGTGGGATGGCCACTTGTAGTATACGCATATGTGCCGTCAGAAAAGGCATCTGGGCTGCCTCCCGGAACGCCAGTACATGTTAATTTCGGTGTTGGAATAGGAGCCACCTATGGATTTGCTGAAGGTAACGTCCTATCGACAAGTCAATTCCCAGTATCGTCTGCTCATTTAACTAACATTCTTCAAACGGGATCAGTAGTCCACCATATAGAATCACTCGGACCTGTAGGTGAAGTAGTAATAAAAATGGATGAATCTGCCTTGACACCGAGTGGACTGAAATGGGGCAGTGGTAACGGTCCTCCGGTACAACTGCCTGCAGGGCTACCTGCTCAATTAACGTTTATCGTTGGCTCACACCATCCTATAAGTGACGTGATCTGATACATAATAATAATAATAGCCATGCCCAACGATACCCTAGACACAACTACTACTCATACAGATAGCGGTAAATCATCATATGACATCAGACCTACCCAGATGAGACACACCCGAAAACACACTCCAACGATCTTACAAATGGAAGCACTAGAATGTGGCGCTGCGGCCCTGTCCATAGTGTTGGCCAGCTATGGACTGTGGGTACCTCTCGAAGAGGCCCGTAATCAGTGTGGCGTATCACGAGATGGTTCGAAAGCAAGTAATATCGTCAAGGCTGCGCGTCACTACGGCATGAAAGCACATGGAGTCCGTACCGACATAAATGGATTATCTGAACTCACACTTCCCGCTATATTATTCTGGAACTTCAATCACTTTGTAGTACTGGAAGGTTTCAACAATAAAGGAGTATACTTAAATGACCCAGCCATGGGATCGAAGAGGGTAACTTGGCAAGAATTTGATGAATCTTATACAGGAGTAGCTATAAACCTTACTCCAAGTGAAGATTTTACTCCAGCAGGATCCCCGCCGTCACTAATAGGTGGCTTGGCCAAACGATTCCAGGGAGCGAGTGCAGCTATCACGTTCTGCTTATTGGCTGGAATCGGGCTACTGGTACCTGGCCTTTTGGTGCCTGCAGGAGTGAGGATATTCGTAAATCAATATCTGACTCTTTCCAATACAAGTTGGCTACTTCCACTGGTGATTGGAGTATGCCTTGCTGCAGTGGCGCAGATCATGCTGACTGCATTCCAACAAAGAGTACTACTACGTCTGTCACTCAAGCTATCTGCATCTATGTCTACGAGATTTTTTAGTCATGTGATGCGGCTACCGCTTACATTTTTCTCACAACGGTACGCAGGGTATATAGTGACACGCACACAGTCAAATGATCAGATAGCTAATCTTCTTTCCAGCCAACTATCAGCCGCCATCCTAGGATTACTCACAGCTGTTTTATACCTTGTCTTGATGTTCGTCTATGACTGGCAATTAACATTGATAACTCTAGGATTTGCATCTTTGAACCTTGTAGCCCTCTGGTCCATGGCACGCAAGCAACAGGATGCAAACAGACGTCTCATAAAAGACAGCGGTAAGGTTACCTCCACAACTGTATCTGGGCTTCAAAACATAGAGACCGTTAAAGCCACCAGTGAAGACTCTTCTTTGTTCTCCAGATTCGCCGGCTACCAGGCACAAGTAATGGAATCTATGCAATCTCTGGGTGCTTCCAGCGCACTACTATCAAGCCTGCCCATCATGCTCAACACTTTAAATATGGCTATCCTGCTCAGCTTCGGAGGACTGCAAGTTATGGACAGGACGTTGAGCCTTGGCACACTAGTCGCCTTCCAGGTATTGGTTGGCGGCTTCAATGCACCTATTACACAACTCGTTGGCCTGGGTTCTACGGTACAACGTGCATCCGGCGACTTAGCCAGCGTAGACGACGTATTGCACTACCCTGCTGACCAGATAATCGCACGAGACGAGAATAGAACTGGATACGACGAAAATAGCAGTAAGGATAATGCACATCCACTCCCTGCCAGACTCCCAGGACATCTCGAATGTGAAAACATTACCTTCGGATATAATCCCCTTGATCCTCCTCTTATAGAGGGATTGTCACTGAATATACTACCGGGGCAGCGTGTAGCAATTGTAGGACCTACCGGCAGCGGTAAATCCACCATATCTCAACTAATCATGGGGATCTATCATCCATGGAGTGGCAGTATCAAAGTGGCGGGAGTTTCACGAGATGAACTACCGCGCCGTATACTGGCATCCAGTATCTCCTTTGTGGACCAAGACATCCACCTCTACTCTGGAACAATAAGAGACAATATAACTCTATGGGATTCCACCATCTCTGAGGAATCAATTATCAAAGCTGCAATGGATGCTTGCATCCACGACGACATCATGCGCCGTCCCGGAGGATATGAATATGTCATGCAGGAAGAAGGCCGTGATTTCAGTGGCGGTCAGCGTCAACGCTTGGAAATTGCACGTGCGTTGGCTACAGACCCATCTATATTAGTACTTGACGAAGCTACCAGTGCTCTTGACCCATTGATAGAACTTGAAATAGATCAGCATATACGCGCCAGGGGATGTACCTGTTTAATAGTAGCCCATAGACTTTCCACCATTAGAGATGCAGATGAGATAATAGTCTTACAAGCGGGAAGAGTCGTAGAGAGGGGTATTCATGATGACCTGATTGCGCACAATGGGCTCTATGCGGAGTTGGTGGGCTCATGACCACAGTGGTTACAGATTATATCGGTAATCTTTCAACAGCTGAAGATACTATCAATTTAAGAACGCTGCATGAACCGCTAAGAATGGACTCTGACGATATTATCTTGATCGTCAAATCGGGAATAGTACAAGTATTTGCTGTTCCACTAGACAATACTGCTGAACATGCTCATAGGTGGGACCACTATACGACACAAGATAGATTTCCTCTAATTGCTCTCAACGAAGGAGATATCGCTATACCATTTAGTGATAGCGCAGAAATTGGCTTAATCCTTGTGGGTATAGATGACGAAGCAACGGTAGTGCCTGTAACTCTAGAAGCAGTCAAAAGCGCCATGGCTACCTCAAGCGATGTCTGTGAGAGGGTAGCCAAGAAGATTGAAGAATGGCTGGAAAATATATCTGCGACTCTGAAATTACACATGCCACCATCAGGAGTTTCAATCATAATAGGGGAGACTACCAATCTGCAATCAGGAGGGTTTGCCTGGTCAGCCACAAAAACGCTCTGGATACCAGCTACTCCTGAACTGGTACCATTCGGTATTGATTGCTTGCAGCCTGACGACAGCAAGATAGAACACATAGATATCCATCAAGACATTGAACCTCCAGCAACTAAGAGCAATCAACAAGGTCACACCGGACCACCAGAAGATGGGGCACAGGAAGAGCCCTTCCAGGAAGAGCTACCGCAAAACATTCAGTCATGGCTACCTGTACCCACTACTTCATGGATTTATAATTCCGGTAATGCTGTCCAGATTACTCCAGCAACTGGATCTGAGGCACTTTCCCAATTGGCTGGATGGCTGGGGATAACCAAAATGCAAGACGCTCTGGCTTCTATGATATCTTCAGCTATTGCTCAGCGCGTACAAAATGTAGCTCTTCGCCATGAAGGTATCGCGCGCCATGAGGCAACAATGATAGAAAATACATTCTCATCATTGGCTGCGATACTCGACAACAAACATAAGTCGATCGATTCAAGTGATATTCTTGATACGCTGCAAAATGGATTTGCAATGATCGCCAATAATCTTGGCATAGAGTTCAAGCCTATCAATTTACATATAATTGACTCAGCCCTTGACCCGCTTGAAGCACTAGCAAGATCTTCCGGAATCCGTACCAGGCAAGTGAAATTGGACGATAGGTGGTGGACTCGCGACTATGGTCCATTAATGGGAAAAGATAAGATTACCGGGACATACGTGCCTCTTTTACCTGTCAACACACGTAGATATGACCTGATAGATCCGGTATCGAAGACACGCACAAAAGTCAATGCACAAATAGCAAGTACCTTGGAGGAATATGCTACCCTGTTTTACCGCCCACTACCCACAAGAGATCTAAAAGGTGGCGACATCATACGATGGTTGGTCCGTCCGTTAAAGCCCGATCTGGCTCGTATATCCGTATATGCCATTATTTTTGGATTACTGTCACTGGTAACTCCATTGGTAACAAAATACATATTTTCCTCAGTGGTACCAGGACTGCAACAAAGTAATCTCTTATGGATGGCATCCCTAATGATAGTCATAGCTGTCTCGTCTTTCGGATTCGGGATGGCACAACACTTTACAGTATTACGAATAGAGAGCAGGAGTTCTACTGAGTTACAAGCCGCTATATGGGATAGAGTACTTGACCTTCCATTGCCATTTTTTAGGTGTTATACGGCTGGCGATCTGACTATGAGACTTCTCGGCATAGAGCAAATAAGGTCGCTAGCTACTACAACTGTAACCACTTCTATGCTAGCAATCACAGTGGCAATAGCAAATCTAATCCTTGCATTCTTTCTGCAGAGCAGACTAGCTCTATTCGGACTGATAGCCGTCATCCTTATTGCAGTTGCCATGTTAGCTGTCATCAAATACCAAATTATTGGCGAAAAGCTAGTTCAATCTGAGACCCGTTCTCTCTTCTCAACAGCTATGGAGTTGGTCGGCTCCGTTGGAAAGCTTCAAGCGGCATGTGCAGAATCACGTGGGTTTTATATTTGGGCCAACAGATTTGGCCGTATGAAAAGAGCATTCTTCAATGCACAACTCGGCTTCATAACCATGACATCGATTACAGCCGCTGGAACCACCTTTGCTATAGCTCTTATATTTCTAGGCGCAGCGACAGTTCCCATAGGAGTAATTACTGGAGCCACGTTTATCGCATTCAACTCTGCATTTACACAAGTAGTGTCCTCAATTACCAATATGTCCTCGGTTGTAACCTTTCTATCCCAAGCAGTTCCTGCATATGAAAACCTGAAACCCATCTTAAGCGAACCACGTGAAAATAATTCCTTACGAACCAATGCAGGCATACTTAGGGGTGAGATTGATGTAAGTCACGTAAGCTTTCGATACAATCCTGATACACCTTTAATTCTAAACGACATCACATTCCATGTAGAGCCAGGTGAGATGATCGCACTAGTAGGGCCATCCGGAGCTGGAAAATCGTCGATAATCCGCATCTTGCTTGGATTTGAAATTCCTGAACTCGGTACAGTCAGCTTTGACGGCAACAATATAGATAACTTGGATATGAGAAGCATAAGAAGCCAATGCGGGGTAGTCTTGCAGAATGCCACTCTCATGCCAGGTGACATCTATACCAACATAATAGGCACAAGGAATCTAACCATGGATGATGCTATGGAAGCTGTTCGTATAGCGGGCCTAGAGGAAGATATAAAACAGATGCCAATGGGTATGCATACCTTCGTAGCAGAAGGAGCTGGAACTATTTCAGGCGGTCAACGGCAAAGATTATTGATTGCTCGCGCTGTAGCGGGTCGACCAAAAATACTTCTCTTCGACGAAGCTACAAGTGCATTGGACAACCGTACACAAGCTCAAGTGTCTGAGTCCATAGCAAGATTGAAAGCAACAAGAATAGTCATAGCACATCGCCTGTCTACAGTAAGAAATGCAGACCAGATAATAATGATTGTGGATGGTCGCATAGTTCAAAAAGGTAACTTTGTGGAACTGATTGACAGTCCAGGTCCATTTCGCACTTTAGCCAGCAGACAACTTCTGGCCTGATAGACATAGAAAAAATAGGTACTGGCACCCTAGTACAATATCCTCTATGTATGTATAGTCTTTAGTGGGTAGCCGGTAATGTCTGCCTAAAGTAGTAATCAATAACTATAGAGAAAGGAACGGAAATGACAGAAGAAGCAATTAAATCATTTGTAGAGAAACTGAGTACAGATGAGGAATTTGCAAATAAATTGGCATCTGCACCTACGCCGGAGGAACGCTTAAAGATTGCAAACGATGCAGGATTCGCGATAAGTGCTTCCGATGTAGATGGGATCAAAGCAGCACTGAACATAGAAGAGCTATCCGATGAAGATCTGGAGAAGGTTGCTGGAGGGATGGCAGAGAACGCTAGCGCCGTCATCAGTGGTACCGTTACCGCCGGAGTCAGCGGAGTAACCGGGGCTGTTACGGTTAGTGCTACTATAGCCGCAGCCTCATTCTTATAGCATTACCAATACAGAGTACCAATATAAAGCGTTGCTCTAATCCAATACCTGTGCCTGGCGACTGTCATATCGATGATTAGCTGCCAGGCACATTTCAATTACGATCTTACATGTATCGATATACCACCTTGCCAATACGATCACTGTCAAGATAGGTACGTGACAGGAACTCAGCTGCACCTCGGCATATTAACTCACCATTCCCAGCTGCATCCTCTGAAGAAAATACGCTATCGATAGCCACAGGCAACTCTCCATTACTCCAAGCATCTAATGCATTTTCCAAATCTTCCGTGGAACCTATACAATTACCTAGAAGCTACAAGTGCATTGGACAACCGTACACAAGCTCAAGTGTCTGAGTCCATAGCAAGATTGAAAGCAACAAGAATAGTCATAGCACATCGCCTGTCTACAGTAAGAAATGCAGACCAGATAATAA
>JAJZWK010000111.1 GCA_021846725.1 Actinomycetes bacterium
CTCTTTTACGTACCGCACAAATCTACATTTACTGTCATTGCGCAGGCCTCTCCAAATCCAGGCAACAACCTCATAAATCTGGTGAATCTGGCTAATGGCTATACGCATGGGACGGGGACGGGGACAGGGACAGGGACAGGGACAGGGACAGGGACAGGGAATGCAGGTGCTGGAGCGAAGGGTGTTAGAGGGGGAAACCGCCACACTACATCCGTCCAGAGAGGTATTACCGTTCAGGCTTCATCCACCTACGGCGGACTTCCTCTGTTCAGACCACAAAATCTCATAGACAACAACCCTCTTACAAGCTGGTGGGCTGGCGCAGGGGACCAACACCCCACTGTCACCTACTCATGGCATACACCACGTACACTAGACAGTTTGAATATAGAACTGGATCTCGCTGCAAGCATGCCTAAGGAGATTCTTATACGGTCAGGCAACCAGAGTAGGCTTATACAAGTACCTCCCAACGGTGGAACTGTACACTTTGCCCCCATCTATACCAACCACGTCACCTTCAGTTTTCCAAAAATAAAACCGATCCTTTCCTTCGATTCACTCACCAGCCATCTGATACCACTACCAGTAGGTCTTGCAAACTTAAGCTTTCCCGCCCTATCTGGTCTGCCCGCACCTACAATCGACCTGCAACACCATTTATCATTATCTTGCGGTCAAGGTCCACCTTTGCAGATAGGGGGTACGACCTATCGAACATCACTAAGTGGTACCATTGCCGATCTGTATTCACTCTCTCCTATGCCGCTTACCATATGCGGGACGAGAAATCAACAAGTTACCCTGAACAAAGGTACTCAACAGGTAAATGCATCGTACGCGGAAGACGGATTACGCATAACTACAGTAGATCTACTTGGGACCAAGTTTGACACCCCCCAGTCAACAAATGAGCCAAATACTGCTCCTGCCTTACTTACGAGTTCTATCTATGGTGTGGCCGGGAGTACTGAGGTAAGCTCTGGACTTAGAGGTGTGGCCGGGGGCTCTGGAGATACGACTGGGGGTACTGGGGTAAACTCTACGGGAGCTTACAGAAAAGTGACCATAGATAATTGGCAAGCCACAAGCCGTACAGTGACAATTGCTCCAGGGAACGAGGCTATCTTGAATCTCCGGCAGAATTACAACAAAGGCTGGATTGCAACTTACAATGGCCAGAAGCTGAAGGCCGTAAGAATCGACGGCTGGCAACAGGGATGGATGCTGCCAGCCTCTTCAAAAGCAATTACGATACATCTCTCCTTTCCTCCCGAGAATCTATATATGTTTGTGCTACTTGCAGGATTACTTATTGCGCTGGCCCTTATACTGTGGGCTTTCTGGCCCCGTAAAAAGCGCCGCAGTAAGCAGAGCAAGCATGCAATCAAACAGTCCCCCATACAATCTGCTCTGGATCCGATAGAACTTTCTAGCTACTCTACAATAGCTGTAACGGGGATAATGCTGTTGATGATGTTTGTCATAGCGGGTCCGCTTGTACTTCTTGGCCTGCCGCTACTACTGATTGCTCTTTATGTGTATATCAAGAGACAGGAACTCTCATCTTCCTGGTCGTTATCGTTCACGCTCTCTCGCCAGTTGCAGCATGTCATATCATACAGTACTATAATATCCGTCCTCGCCATGGCACTAAACGGTATAGTCATTGCCATCAAGCCGGGTATACACTACACTCTACTTTTTGGTACACGCAGTGCAGGATCTCAAGTATTGGGAGCGTTGGCGATCATGTCTCTGCTCACAGCGATGGCAGTGAACTCATGGAGAAACGCGATAATCAAGTGGCGACCGGGACACTCCAACGAGATAAATACATATACATGAGCATAAGAACAGACATAAAGACATAAGGACATAGGCACGAGCTGATCTGGGCAATGAATGTCGCTAGTCCAGATCGCATAAGGGTATAAGGACATAGGCACGAGACATAGATATGAAAAGCGAAATTTCGCCATCCAAATGGCCAATCAGTGATCCCCTACCGCAACCACTAGCACCTACCTCACGACACATATTGCGCCACCCAGATCGACACACCACCTGGATAGTCACTGGAACCATTTGGTTTACCAGTCCGCTCGGGACTGGTACTGAGGAATCCGTAAGAAAGGATATCACCAACAGGATCGCAGATATCGCTCAGAAGATGCCAATTACGAGTGCCAAATTGCAAGGAGACTGGTGGGTGCCGGGACAACCACCAGAGCCTATATTGGTAGATAGTGCCGACCCCAGGCCACCGTGGCTACTAAGACCATTTGATCTGAAACGCGAACCACCGTTACGGGTAGCCGTAGGTATCCATGGTGAATGGTTCACCATCGTAGCTCATCATGCAGCGATAGATGGAGTAAATGCCATACCATTTTTCAAGATATTATGCGGAGAAGAGCCGATAATCCCAGGCACCCCACCTTCTATGGCAAAAAAAGTGACACCACCGTTGCATGTCATAAATCGAATATTACGGCCTGCCGATCCGGTTGCGCACTCCAACCCTCTCCCATCCAATGAGACCTTCGCCAACATAGAGTTACCGTTTGTAGGCAAGGGGATAAAGGGGAAATTAGCCTCAGCTTTAGTGAAAAGCCTGTGCGCACATAACGCCAGATACGGGGTAAGTCTGGAGAGAATCGGCATATCGGCTTCAATAATGGAACTGGACGATTCGATACCTATCGCCTCGTACCGGAGAATTGACATTCCTCCAGGTGTCCCGATTGATGAGACATTCGAACGTGAAATCTCCATCCCTGAAGAACCGTGGGAATTGATCCATGCTCCACGCGCCCTACGTCTCCTCTCTCCCTTGACGGGCAGGCTATCTGATACGGTATTGCTGTCAAACTTTGGGCGTTGGTCGCTGCAGGGAGTCAATGCAATCGAACTATATCCTGTAGCAAGAGGTAGGTCGGCCGTATCGGTAGCGGCAGTCAGGACAAAGGGCGGAAAATCATTACTCACGATACGTGCATGCTATCTGAACAAGAATGATGCCAGGCGTATTTTAGAGGAGACGGTAGCTCAGCTTAGTGACCATGAGACTTGATGATGCGCGATCTTCTTCCAGTCCGGTGCTTGCGTCGAGCGGTAGCTCAGTTCGGTGACCATGAGGCTTGATGATGCAGCCATCCAAAAAAAGCGATAACATCTTTACGTGGTCACGAATAAGACACCAAGCAAGGAAACCAGTAGTTCAGTTAGCAGTAGAACACGG
>JAJZWK010000112.1 GCA_021846725.1 Actinomycetes bacterium
GTGGGAAGCACGACCAATACTCGCATGACACTATTGTACTAAAATATAGACAACCAGACCTATTCACCCGCTTCCCGCCTCTATGATTCTGCACCAGTGGCCGGCTTTCTGCATTGTCGGCAGGTAAGGAAGGTCGGGAAGATGTAGGTCTCTATGATTCTGCACCAGTGGCCGGCTTTCTGCTCCTTATAGACGAGAGCTGTTACGATTCTTCTAATCTGTCACTCCATCTAGTGTAGTGTTATCACTCCGATGATCAGGCCATAGAAGAGTTGCCTCCCTCGCCTACGACGCTCTTTTGAATCTCTCCTCTCTCAGTGACAGAAGATGTATCTCCGTTCTGCCCGGTGGAACTCCACAACTCCCTGATCACTACCTGGATAGCACCTGCTATGGGTATAGCCATCAATGCCGCAAAGAATGCACCGGCCACGGATCCAACTATGTCTCCCAGGTCTGCACCGATAAGTACAGCCAACAGCACCCACAATGGACTTATCCTGACTGTCCTGCTCATTACTATTGGATTCAAGAGGTGGTTCTCTACCTCTTGATAGATGATAAATACCACCAGAAGAACCACCGCAGCCAGTATGGAATGAAATGCGGCAATGACGATGACCGGTATGGCTGCCAGTAGCCCTCCTACAAGCGGGAGCAAATCCACAAGCCCTACCCACAATGCCAGCAAGACAGCGAACGGTACACCAAGGATAAGCATTGACACCAGCATCACTACACCGGCCATAATAGAGGTCACTATATTGCCAAACATGTAGCCGACTACTGCTCGTTCTACTTGAGCGCTAATCTGCCTCACTCTCTCCCTTTTACCGGTAGTCATAGAGGACAGCAGGGCATGTGCCATAGAGGGAGCTTCAAGCAGTAGAAGCAAGGTAAGCATGGCAATGGTCACCAGAAGAACGATAGCTGTCAGCGTAGCCTTACCTGCCGCAAGAGCAGGTGCAGAGAGACCCTTGGCGGCATCTGCAATCTTTGGAACATTCTGCTTTACCCAGGTAGCCACATGATACTTGGCCACCAAGTGACCCAACCTGCCCTTACCATGTTCTACCTGGTTCACTAGTTTTGGCAGACCATCGGCAAAATGAGTAATAGCGCCAACCAACGGGTAGCCAAACAGGAATGCAAGACCGAAAAAGACAAATATACCAAGCACAAACACCACTATTGAGGCTGCCGATCTTGACATCTTGAGCCTCTGTAGTAGATGCACAAATGGATTGAGCAGGATCGCCAGGAACCCAGCGACCACTACCATAAGCAATATCTCTCGCAACTGGATGACCAGCCACCCCAAAATGACAGTACATACCACCACGGCATCTACCACCAGTATCGTTCTTATAGGGACAGAACGCGTCGTAGCAAAATCCAGTAGCCGAGATGTCCTGGAACGATTGGCTTCACGATCTCCGTTAGTAGGAGTATTGCAGCTGTTTTCAGGCACATATAGATAGTACACCTACTCGCATACATGTAGGATTATTACGTGACCAACAATCGCCGCCATAGACACAGGACAGGTCGGATGAAGTGGATAGCACGCCACATTCGCAGAGCCTTTATCCTCATGATACTTGCGCTGGTAATTGAGTACCTTGTCTTACCACTTATACCAGGTATAAAAGCATCTCTTCATTCGATCGGACGTGTAAATGTGGCGGTACTACTGGTAGGAGTCGCCTTAGAGGTAGGCTCCCTGGCAGCATATGTGCAGCTTACCCATGAAATGCTTCCACGCCCAAGTCTGAAAAGGACATACCTGGCGAGAGTGGATCTATCTACACTCGCTCTCAGCCATGTCGTCCCCGGTGGAACAGCTCCAAGCGCAGGGCTCGGTTACCGCCTGCTCACCAACGAAGGCATCAGCCCGGCAAATGCAACATTTGCCCTTGGGATGCAGGGAGTGGGGTCGGCGCTGGTGCTGAATGCAATCTTCTGGATAGCGCTTATAATCTCTATTCCTATCGACGGCTACCAGCCATTATACGGTATAGCCGCAGGCGCCGGAGTAGTGATGATCGCGCTCTTTGCAACAGTAGTGTTTATGCTTACCAAGGGGCAGGAGAGACTGCTGGTAACAGTAGGCAGGATATGCGAACGCATACCACTGGTCAATGCGAACAAGGTAACCGAGCTACTCAAAGATGTCGCTCACCGGCTTGTTGCTCTAACAGCAGATCGCCAGTTACTAAAGAGAGCGATAGTATGGGCCGCCGCAAACTGGATTCTTGATGCCGCCTCTCTATGGGTATTCATAGCTGCGTTCGGTACTATCCTCTCCCCCGTGGATCTGTTCATTGCATACGGACTGGCCAATGTCCTCGCAGTAATCCCCGTAACTCCCGGAGGTCTGGGCATTATAGAGGGCATCTTGATTCCTACCCTACATGGTTTTGGAGTCGCAAAGACCACCGCGATACTGGCTGTACTGGGATACCGTCTGGTAAACTTCTGGCTACCCATACCTGTTGGAGGAGCAACCTACCTCTCGCTCAAAATACGTGCTGAAGGCTGGCAAAAGGGAAGGATCGAATTCAAGAAATATAGTGAAAGCCATCCATCTATAGATCAAGACAATACCCATAAGGATGCAGCGTCAGGCAGTCTACCGGATGAAAGGAACCCAGCATATGAACCTCCCGATGATCAGATACCTCAAACGTGAGCAGTCTCGGAATCGGTATCGTGCTCCTTGATGATTACTGCATGCATAGTCGCTTCTCTGACCATTGAGGGACGGTTACCCTCATCCGATATCCTGACCAACACCGCTACGAGTACGTAGTTGGCCACCAGCGATGAGCCTCCATAGGCTACGAACGGCAATGTAATACCGGTAAGTGGAAACAGCCTGGTAATGCCACCCATTATAAAGAATGCCTGCAAAATCAGTATAGTTGTCAGCCCGGCGGACAATAGTTTGGAAAAATCCGACCGTGCTCGCTGTGCAGCCTGAAGCCCGGCACCCAGAAAAAACAGGAATGCAACAACTATCACAGTCGTACCCAGAAGACCCATCTCTTCTCCTATGGCGCTGAAAATCATGTCAGTACTGGCAAATGGAATAAATCCGGGATGTCCCAATCCCAATCCGGTACCTATCAATCCACCTGTCCCCATACCGTACAGACCCTGCACGATCTGG
>JAJZWK010000026.1 GCA_021846725.1 Actinomycetes bacterium
TCAATACTACGGTCGTATAGCTGCAATATACCCAGAGGGATCACAGTTCCTCGAGCAAGAGAGGGAGGCTCTCTCAGTATATGCAAACTACGCAGCAACTGCACTTGACATGGTCACAGCACTGGACGATGCACGCAGGTCAAATGCCACATCCTCTGCTTTGCTGGAGTTTTCCCGCAACCTTGCCAAGACGACCACCACATATGAGGTAGCCAAGGAACTTTCATCGACCATACCTAAAGTACTTGGATGCGACACCTCAAGTGTACTGCTCTGGGACGAATCCAGCCAGTCATTACGTTCAATCAAGAAAATAACTTCAGATGGTCAGCTAGCTGGATACGACGAATCAGTTGGTACTATCGAACCCTCACAGGACAGCTTTGGCTACACAAATACCAATATCGATACAGAAGGTGCAGTAGCTGTCAGAGATGAAACGGCATCACATGAAGATCAATCCAACCAGGATGGTATGAATAGTGAGAACGATGCAGGCGAAATACTCACTATACCAATATCGGCATCTCCTATAATACAACAAATAATATCGTCTCGCGATATTATTGTCGTTAACAGCGATACTACTGACAATTACGTAAAAGAGATACTTGAACGCTACGGTATACAGTCGACACTCATGGCTCCAATTTTTACATCAGATAAATTCTTGGGCATAGTAACCGCCAATTTCAAGTCGAAAATAGATCCCAATCTGCTCAACAGCAAGGAACTGCGCGAAAGGATAATAGGTCTTTCCGACCAAGCGGCAATTTCACTTGAAAACGCAAACCTGTTGCAACAGATCAGCCATATGGCATGGCACGATGCACTTACCGGCCTACCCAATAGACGACTGCTGGAAGATCGAGCTAATCAGGCTCTTGTGCAGGCATCACGCAGTGGTGAAACACTCTGTATGTTCTTCGTCGACCTGGACCATTTCAAGGAAGTAAATGACGTATTGGGACACGCTTCTGGTGATGAACTCATCAGGGAGGTAGCTGCCAGGCTAACTCGAGCGGTTAGGCAGCAGGATACCGTAGCTCGCCTTGGTGGTGACGAATTTGCTATCTTGCTACCCGGCCTCTCTGACAACGATGCCATAGAAGCCCTGGCACATAGGATGTTGACATCACTGAGCAAACCATTTATGCTCTACGGACAAGAAGCATATGTAACTGGATCTATCGGAATAGCAATTTACCCCAGAGACGGCAGCACCTACGATGAATTACTCTCCAGAGCAGATGCAGCTATGTATCGCTCCAAAGGATTGGGGCGTAATACTTTCCAGGTATTCGATGTATCAATTGACCAGACAAGCTCATCAGATGTCGTACAACTCGAACGAGACCTGCACAAGGCATTGGAGAACAATCAATTGTTCATACTCTATCAGCCATTCATCGACTTGGAGACAGCCAAGGTCGTAGGCGTAGAGTCACTGGTCAGATGGAGGCATCCTACAAGAGGGCTTCTGGAACCAGCGTCCTTCATCGAAATAGCTGAAGAAACCGACCTCATCGTGGAAATAGACAGCTGGGTGGTAAGGGAAACATGCAAACAGGCACGCCGCTGGCAGGATATAGGCATACCGCCACTGCAACTGGCAATAAACGTATCCACAAGAGACCTCCTCTCCCAGGAATATGTGGAGAATCTACTGGCAACTGTAGAAGAATATGATCTTAACCCCTCACTGATAGAACTGGAGCTCACCGAGCGAGTCGTATTCGATGATTCATCTACGATGCGTGACAACGTAGATCGACTTCAAAAAGCAGGAGTCAGGTTCTCGGTAGATGATTTCGGGACCGGGGCATCAGGATTAGACAGGTTTGGTACATTCCCTATATCCACCCTAAAGATAGATCGCTCCTTCGTACAGGTACTCGGACCTGATGATCAATCACAGACAATCATACAAGCGATCACGGGAATGGCCAAGGATCTCGGCATGAGCTGCGTAGCTGAAGGAGTAGAGACATCCACACAGAGTAGGGTGCTGCTCCAACGAGGTTGCACTACGGCACAGGGATTCTTTTTCAGTCCACCGCTGATGTCAGCTGATGTCGAAAGGATGCTCATATCGACTGCCAACGCTAAAGGTGCAGGTGAACTTGAAGGAATAGGCGATTCTGCAGGAGTAGATGGCTCTACGGGAACAGGTACAGCCAATCGGTAGAGCAGCCCGCATCTGGAAAATACTTGTAGGCCCACCTTTAAGGGCAGATCAAGTTACAAGTGAAGAATTGAGTCCGATAGAGGGGCTCCCTGCGCTATCGCTCGACGCTCTCACCTCAGTAGCATACGGTCCACAAGCCATAGCCCTTGTACTTGCAGGTGCTGGAGCAGAAGCACTACACTTTGCACTTCCAATCACAATAGCCATAGTTGCGCTCCTTGCTCTCCTGGTCATATCATATCGTCAGGTCATTGAAGGGTTCCCTCAAGGTGGCGGAGCTTACGCCGTAAGTCGCACACATCTGGGTAGTGGACTGTCCAGGCTCGCCGCCGCATCCCTGATAGTCGACTACACACTCACAGTAGCTGTCTCGATAGCTGCTGGAGTTGCAGGATTGGTCTCTGCCTTCCAGCCACTTGCTCCCTACACTGTCCTACTTTGCCTGGCCATGCTTGCAATCATCACTGTGTTGAACCTGAGAGGGTTGGGCGACAGCGCACGTGCATTTTTACTACCGACAGCAGCCTTCATTATTGGACTACTGGCAGTCATAGCGGTAGGGCTAATCCATCCACTGAGCCCTCACATCATCCAGCCAGGCAGGTCACTAGTAGCTACCCATGCTCTTCAGGTAGTCGGTATATTGCTCATATTGAAAGCATTCTCTTCAGGCTGCTCTGCCCTTACGGGAGTAGAGGCAATAGCTAATGGCGTACCATTATTCGAACAGCCGCGGATCAAGAGGGCAAAACAGACCGAACTCCTTCTTGGGGTCATACTTGCAATCATGCTACTTGGACTGGGCATACTGATAGCACATTTTCATATAGCCCCTCGCGTAAACGACACCGTTCTCTCCCAGGTAATGGCCATATCGGTTGGTAGGACATGGGCATACTATGCGGTCACTATAGCTATTACAGTAGTATTGGGAATGGCGGCAAACACCTCATTTGGCGGATTGCCTATCCTTGCAAGCCTTTTGGCCCGCGACAACTATCTACCTCATCTGTTCTCCATGCGAGGTGACCGCCTAATTTATACCAAGGGAGTATGGGCACTTGCAATACTGTCTGGTTTGATACTTATAGCCGTAAATGGAAACACCGACACACTGATACCGCTATTTGCCATTGGAGTGTTTACAGGCTTTACTCTGGCACAAGCTGGGATGGTCGTTCACTGGAGAAAAAACCATATTCCTGGATGGCAATGGCGGGCATCACTCAATGCCCTGGGGGCAATAGTAACTGGCATTGCTACCATCGTATTCATAGTCTCCAAATTTGTGGCAGGAGCATGGATAGTGGTAATTGCTGTACCGCTTATAATGTTCGTATTCGTACGAATACGTAGATACTATACGATAGTGGGCAACGAGCTTTTTGCCGATGGTGAGCTGCCCAAGCCACAACCTGACGGAAAAATGCTGACAATAGTACCAATCACGGGTATCACCCAGCTTACAAGAGCAACTATTTCACAGGCCATGACGATGGGAGGCGAAGTAATCGCAGTACATGTAGCATTCTCCGACGATGAGCAGGGGGCCGCCCAGATCGCTGAAAAGTGGAAAGACTGGGATCCCGGAGTGGAGTTGATCATACTGAATACGAAGTATCACTCCATAGTAAGACCAATCACGCGGTATGTATTGCAGGCCACTAAAGAGGGTAGAGACGTGGTGGTGCTGATAGGAGAGATGGAACCAAAGCTCCTACGTCACCGTATTCTTCACAACCAGATGGGTGCGGTGTTGAGCATATACCTGCGTCGCCATACCAATGCAACAGTAGCCGTACTACCAATGCATGTCAACGATTGAAGGGCATCCCAACGCCGAAGTTCACATAGGTCTTGCCACCCTCGGTACGTACTACCAATGCATGTCAACGATTGAAGAATGTCCCCTTATCGCTCGACGAGTAAAATGCACAGTAAAACAATCCGCTGCCGATACATGTAGACGATTAACCTCTCTGATCCAAGCTGCCTATCTGCTGAGCCTCTTCTGCTGAGCCTCTTCTGCTGAGCCTCTAAGCCAAGGGCAGAATGCTACCACTGAATGTGACTTTGTACCCTATTCAATCATAGAGTAAAAGACTAGAGTGAGACACTAAGACAATATATGTATCTCTATTCGCGATCGTTACTATGGATTTCGCGATACTGAGCAATACCAGATGATATCAGATAGGGCGCAATAAAGGAGTAGCATGCAGGCTACAACAGTGTCAACTAACAATGCCGAAGAGTTGGCTAAACGCGGTAATTATGATTTCGTGGTGCTCGGTGCTGGGCCGAACGGCTTGGGCATTGCAGCTTACCTGTCCAAATGGGGCTTCTCTGTCTGCGTATTGGAAGCACGCCCGGAAATTGGAGGAGGGGCTGAAAATGCTGAACCGATGCCAGGATTTTCCATAGACCCTCACGCCACCTACCTGTATGGAGCAGCTGCTCCGGCGTTCGAGCAGTTGGAGTTGGGCAAGTATGGCTTCAGGATGGCGTATACAAAAAACCTTGCCGGTGCCATCTCACCTGATGGCGGGGTATTTGCCGCCGGTTTCTACAATCCTGAGTCCCTCGAGCCATCTAGCCTGTCCTCACTTATGGGAACTTCAATGGCAGAGATATACGTAGAAATACAGAAAGGCATGCGTGCTCATGCACGTGATCTACTCAGAGCTGTATACTATACCCCGCCTTACGATGAAAAATGGGGAGTACCGGGAGATGACCTTCCGGCGGTAAAAGTACTTCAACAAACATCTCCGGTTTTTGATCCCGCTCTTACCAGAGACTCATCTGTACTCGATATCACAGAGGCAATCGGGTTACCTGATCCGTTAAAAGCAATAACACTATTCGGTTCATGGTACAACGGCCCCCACCCATTCTGGAAGGGTATGTCCATTCCGGGAATGGCCTGCAATCTCCTGTATACCTATTCCAGTGGATCACCAGTAGGCGGTATGCATACACTCGCTCATTCGCTGGCAAGGTGCGCTGTCGCCAATGGAGCAAAGATATTTGTCAATTCACCGGTTACCGAGATTATCGTGCAAGATGGAAGAGCTGTAGGAGTACGCGTAGATGACACATCGGTATTGGAGGAAAAGACCGTAAAAGCTAATCTTGCAGTAATAAGTGCACTGCATGTAAGACAGACCTTCCTTGACCTTGTAGGGGCAGGTCATCTGGCACCGGATTTTCTCGAGAGAATCAAGGCTCTGAACCTACGTGGAGGCAGTCTTTTCGTACTACATATCATCACCACAGAGCTCCCTCGTTATAAGGGAGCAGAGGATGCATTTGCGGGAGACAAGTATCCGTCTTGTACTGTTATAAATGCTTCCACCGATATCCTCATGGAAGAGATGCGCGATGTATATTCGTTCAAGACGCACCCAACAGATCCCGATCATTTCATTGTTCCTATATGCACTCACGATACTTATGACTCCACAAGGTCTCCATCTGGATACTACGTCTTGAGTCCTATATATGTACAATGTCCTGTTCCCGAAGAACATCGCGACGGCCCAGACGCTGTGAACGATGCAAAGGAAGAGATCACCGAGACCATACTTCGACTTCTGGAACAGTATGCACCAAACATGACACGAGACAAGATAGTAGCAACTTACGTAAATACCCCAAGAGATTCTGAATTCAGAAATATGGCTTTCGTCGGCGGTAACTGGTATGGGTTACGCGAATCGCAAGACGAGTGGTGGTCGAAACGACCGCTACCGGAATTAGCTCGCTACCGTACTCCTATCGAGGGGCTCTATCTATGTAATCATACATCACACCCGGGAGGACTCTGCTTGATTGCAGTTCCGTATAATTTGATGCATATACTGATCGAGGATCTGGAACCAGTTGCGGCAACGACCCCAGGATGGTGGTATCCTTCTCCCTGGCATATTACCGATGCGGAGGAAGGAACAAGATGAGACAGCCTCCACAAAGTGCTATAACTCTCTCTCCAGAGGAGCGGCCTCTTGAAGAGTATCCGTACGATTCAGAAGTGGACGTAGCAGTAATAGGTGCCGGTCCGAACGGCCTTATAGCAGCTCTATATCTGGCATCAGCCGGGCTTCAGGTTGCATTGGTCGAAAAACGCTATGAGATAGGAGGTGGGCTTGCCACTGAAGAGGTGCTCTTCCCGGGATATTATGCAAACACTCACGCAACCTACCACTACATGATCGACTACATGCCCGTGTTGGAAGATTTCGACCTTTCACGCCATGGATTACGTTTCTTCAAGCCATCCCTGCAAACTGTTTCATATATAGGCAATGACGAGGTACACCTCTACCGTACCCTCGAGGACACAAGAGACTTTCTGGCCAGGACATCTCTATCTTTGGCCGATTCATTCGCAAGAACATCCATGAGCTACAGGCGCATGGTAGACGAGATAGTAGGTCCTGCCACCTACCTCCCTCCAATGCCCCCGCTTGACATGATCGACAGGATGGGGACAACCCCTACAGGAAACGAGCTACTTGCAGTATCTGAAGCGAGTCCTCATGAGGTATTGGATGGAGCCAATCTCGGCGATCCGCTCACTGCCACCCTTCTCTATATGGCCTGCCAATGGGGTATATCCCCGAGAGAAACCGGCATGGGGTTCATGGTTCCACTACTGGTAGACAGAGGAATGCAAAAGGCAATCTGCTATGGAGGCTCCCATCGGATGGCAAGTGCACTCTCACGAGAATTTCTCCGCAATGGAGGTATCATCCTCGACAATGCCGAAGTTGATTCAATTGAAATAGGAGATAATGGAGCCAGCGGCATCAGCATGGTAGACGGGAGAAATATAAGAGCTCGTAGAGCTGTAGTATCCAGCCTTGATCCGGTCACTACCATGTTACACTTACTCCCAGATGGGTCGGTACCTGACGAAATGGTATCCGCATTAGGTGAATGGAAATGGGACAAGTGGTCGTTGCTCACAGTGTTTTTTGCACTAAAGGCCGGAGAGGGTAAGGACACTTCATATGGCAACGACGAGCCTTTCGCCACAATACTCGGTTTCGATTCATCCGATGACGTGATAGACGTACTTGAAAGCCTAGAAGGAGGTGAGATAGCGAAAATAGCCGGTCATCTCAGCATGGAATCTGAACTTGACCCATGCCTGAAGCCACGAAACGGAGAGAGGGTTGGATTTTTCCAAATGCCAGCGCCTTACGGATATCCCTGGGAGGAAAGATCCAGTAGTATCCTTCAACAAGTACTCAATCTGTTGGAGGTACGTATACCGGGTATACATGAAGATCTGCTCGCCGTGAAGATGGAGACACCCGTGGACGTGGAGAGGCGTCTGGCCTCTATGGTCAGGGGGTCGATCAAGCACGGTGACTACAACCCACTGCAGATGGGTTACTTGAGACCACATATCGACTGCTCCAATACACGTACACCGATAGAAGGTCTGTATCTCTGCGGAGCATCTGTGTACCCCGGAGGAATGATCATCGGCGGACCGGGATACCTCTGTGCCCGTGCGGTCATAAATGACCTAGGTATGGAATTCCCCTTCCCTGTCACCAGGAAAATGGAAGCTTACGCAAATACATACCTGGACGGCGATATCCAGTGGTAGACATATCACCTGTTTGTTCAGAATCTGCCAGCACGGCAATGGCACGGCAATGGAATAGTACCTGTCGGCGAGACAATAGTGTAAAGGAACATAAAGGAAAAACTCATAGTACTGGAAATGATAGTGCTGGCAAGTCGAGCATCACTCCAGTAAGTATCGTGCTGATAAGTATCATAGTATTATTGGAAAGGAGGTAGCTCATGAAATTATGGTCGCGAGGATTGGGTCGTAGGGAACTCATCATGGATTTTACACACTATGCCATACGCGGTTCAGACGACGGTGGTATAGAAATCTTTGGAGTAACCGAACAACCGGTGAGTTGGGAGTTCAGGGTTCACATTGAACAAGAGGATATACCGGGTCTGGTCAATGTAGCACTCTCCAAACCTGTCCGAAGAATGGTTATGCGAAAGATGTTCACAGCCATAGCAACCGTCTGGAGAAGGCGCCACTTCAAAGTACCTGAGGGGCTAGAGGAACGAGTAAAAACAGCTCATTCCCACGTAATGGACAGGCCCCGCATCAATCGCCAAGTATCCGATAGGGCAGGTTCTGGTACTATACCTACCACCACCAGAGCCACCACCATAGCCAGAGCCAGAGCCACTACTAGTAGTACTGAGGATACTGTTACTGCCAGTATCAATAGTGACACTACCACTGACGACCCCAATGCCACTGGCAATACTGCCGCAGGTCTCGATGTCGATACCACTTCTACTGATGATACGACTATCGACAGTGGTTCCAAGATCGTTGGGAATAGCAACAAGACCACGGGCAACACAGTGGGAATCAGCTAATGGACTACGATGTAATAGTTATAGGAGGGGGCATAAACGGGCTAACCGCGGCTGCCTACCTGGCAAAGTCAGGTCTCAAGGTCGGAGTCTTCGAACGCAAGGGACAGTGTGGAGCACATTGTGACAGCATAGAATTGGGTATACCCGGCTTCTGGCACAACCTGCATGCAACATGGCTGATATGTGGTATGAGCCCGGCGATGGAAGACCTGGATCTTCCAGGATACGGATTGGAACTCGTGGGCACGGATGTAGCATACGCAAAAGAATTTCTCGGCGGTCGCAACTGCCTGCTCTCTGCAGATCCTCTCACTACACTCGAAAGTATCAGCTCTGCATCGACTCATGATGCTGAATTACTCCAACGCAGTGCAGCATTCTTCATGGAGCACTGGAACGATCTTCTCGAGCAGATGAAAATCTTTTTTACCAGACCACCATCAGCAGAATTGAACAACTCTGTGTTGCTGGTCGAAACAATGCTACATCTGATGGATCTGAAGGTCGACCCATTCGAGTTCCAGGGGATGACTGGTTTCGAGGCATTAGACCTAATTTTCGAGTCAGAAGAGTTGAAGACCACACTGGCATCACTATCATGGATAGGAGGCATACCACCCATCCACAGGAAAATAGGAGTCATGGGATCTCTTCTCCTGGGCTCCTTCACCGGTACGCTGTTCCCAGTACATCAAGCTACAGGGGGTTCACATGCGCTCACTCATGCCTTGGTCAGATCAGTAGTAGACAACGGTGGTGAGATATGGACAAGTAGCGCAGTGGACAAGATCATCGTCGAAGACGGTAAGGCAGTGGGCATACACCTGCACCCAGATAGCCTACTGGGAGATGTCGAGATCAGGGCAAGAACAGTACTGTCCAATTTGACCGTAGCTCCGACCTTCATCAGACTGCTCGGCGAAGATGCAATAGGTCCATCCTGGGCAAACAAGATCAGAGCCTTCAGCTACGACGAGCAAGTTCTGTTCGGCGTATATTACGCTCTCTCCGGTGATCCCGAATTCGCCTCTGCCGCACATGCTCCAGGCATACAACGTAGTTTTATGGGGTTTTTCGGTGGTGACACTATGGAAGAATTGCGCCGATTCGGCGTTAATCTCGTGTCAGGAGTAATTGACGATAATATAGCAGGTAACTGGTTTGTGCCGACCAGAGCCGATCCGACACAGGCTCCTCCCTCTATGCATACATCATTTGTATGGTTGGATGTCCCACCGGCACCCAGAAAATGGCATGGCAAGTCAATCGGAGGTTGGGAAGCATGGCCTGAAATAGCAGAGCAACTAGCTGACGAAGTAACTGATGCCTACGAACTCTATGCCCCCGGATTCAAAGATCTGATCTTGGAGAGATTCGTTATGACACCACCTGATCAGGAGCGCAACAATCCATCAGCAGTTAGAGGCAACTGGATAGGAGGTTCGATGCTACCTGAACAGGTATTCTATAATCGACCCATCCCAGGACTAATCCAGCAGGGATCGGCATCACGGACGTTTATTCCCAACTTGTACCTATCCAACTCTATCCACCCCGGAGGAACTACCTGGCTAACCTCCGGCTATCTAGCGGCAGTAGAGATAGCTCAAGACATGGGAACCTTCAGTACAGACTTATGGAAGGCTCAGGCATTCGACTGGTGCCTTGCAAACATGGGATCCATTCCACAGAACAGAGGGGTGGCACCACGTTGGCTCAAGCAGAACACAGGAGGAAAATGATGTCCTCTGATGCACAACACGATTACGATGCCATTATTATCGGAGGAGGTCCAAATGGGCTAATTGCTGCATCATACCTTGCCCGAGCAGGTGCGCATGTGCTCTTGCTGGAAAGACGCATAGAAACAGGTGGAGGACTGAATACGGATGAATACTTTGGGTTCCGTTTCAATCTCCATGCCATATATCACTTGATGGCAGATGTAATGCCCGCTTACAAAGATCTGGATCTACCCAATTACGGGCTAAGGTACGTGCTACCACCATATGGAGCAGCATTCTTACTCCCTGATAACCGTTCACTGATATTCAGTAATGACGCTACTGCTACCGCTGGGGAGATAGCAAAGTTCTCAAGTTACGACGCTGATCGCTACATGAATATGTGGAACAACTTCCAGCCCATGCTTGAACAGTATCTCATACCGCTTACCTATGAGTTACCTATGCCTCCACTGGAACAGCTTGAGCTGATGGAACAGACCGAGACAGGTCAAGAAATGGCACGAATCTCAGAGATGTCGTTCGTAGATATTCTGGATGACTACGGTTTCGAGAACACGCACGTAAGAATGGCCCTTTTGAGCTTTCCTGCCATGTGGGGACTGGATCTGAATGAACCACTTGGTTTTCTCTATCCACTCTACCTCTGTCGCATGCTGAACGCCGCCCTGGTAAAGGGTGGATCACACCGGATGTCCTCAGCTATATACCGTTCCTTTGTCCATGCCGGTGGAATAGTACGCGATGCCTGCCCGGCATCATCACTGATAGTAGAAGATGGCACGGTAGTGGGAGTAAAGACATCTACTGGAGACACCTTCCGGGCTCCACTGGTGATCTCTACACTAAACCCTGAACAGACATTTATAGACTTACTCGGAGAGGAGTACTTGGACGACTCGCTGCGATCCGCAGTATCGGGATGGGAGTGGGAACAGCGTAGCTTGTTTGGATTACATCTGGGTATACAGGGTGACTTAAGCTATAAGTTGCAGGATACAAGAGTAGACAATGCCTTGGTGGCATTCATGGGACTGTCCACCGAAGAAGATCTGCACTCCCACCTGGCCGCCGTGGACAGCGGAGCATCAGATCACGCTGGGTGGATACATGTAACGGTACCAACCAGGTTCGACCCCACTCAAGCATCTGATGGATACAACACAGTGCGCATTGAGTCAGTTGCACCATACTCATCGCCATGGACTGAGATTGCACCCACATACGCTGAGTCATGCCTTAATCTACTACGCGAGTATGCCAATCTGGAAGACGTAATAGTGCAACGAACATGTACTCCTGTCGATATCGAACAACGCCTGACTACCATGAAACGTGGCTCTATAAAGCATGGCGCTTATACCCCCCTCCAACTGGGATACTTCAGACCGAACGACCTGTGCTCCCAGATAGAGACTCCAGTCCCTGGCCTACTGGTAGCAGGTGCTTCAGTATACCCAGGTGGTATGATTCTGGGAGGCCCCGGCTACCTGGGTGCCAAGGTTGCTCTGGAATTGCTGGGGATTTAAGTAACTGGTGCTTTGTACCGGATTGCGCACGTAATTGACAGAGCGCGAGCCATTTACCTACACCATCACAGCTAGTCCGCCTGCTTTTGTCGAGATGTGGGCCGTTTCACACCAGTTATCCAGTGGCCCATGTCACAAATAACTATGGGTTACCGCAGGACAGATCTCAGGTGACCAGACGAAGGAGTGCCTGCCTGGCCTCTTCTGACTTATCCGCTTCCTCGGATAGACGCTCAGCCAACCGCTTAGTCCACTCAGCCACCGTAATCGTGTCATGACGTATGGCAATACCACCCATCACCTTCGCAACGGTAGGTACGAGTCGTCCATGCTGCTTGGAAATGGAAAACTGCTCCTCTTCCAAGATGACGACCACCTCGGATATGGCACCACGACCCAGCAAGCCAGCCTTTTTCACCTGTACAGCTTCAGGCCATGCAGATCCCAATTGATCCGCCAAATAGCCGAGTAGTAGTTGATCGTCTTTCGCCTGCTCGGCGAGAAGCTGAGCAAGTGCCTCTACCTCGTACCCCTGGACATCATTACTACCAGACAGCTCTTCCAACCCCTGTATATCGCTACCTCCCTGTACGTCACTTCCTGCAGGTACATCTGTCGACTCTCCCCTACTCACGCTTATCCCACCCCCGACTGAAGTTACATCACCGGACACTGAATCATTATGCAAACTATCGCCCCCAGTAGGGTCGACCTGTCCATTGACATCATCCATTTCAACCATGGTAGCCCATCCAAGTAGCAAAATCAATAGCTACTCGCTTACCAAGCAGTCGCTCCAACTTCCCAGCATACTGCCGTAGGTTACTTATCGCTACACGATATAGTGATCAGATACCAAGCAGCTGTTTTAATTTTCCAGCATAATAGATTACCAAATTACGCGACACATCCTATTCACCTACCAATCAGTTTTACCAGTTGCTCCAACAGATCTCCATCAGGATCCAGCCAATGTATTCTTGGATCTCGTCTGAACCACCGCCACTGCCGTCTGGCAAATATCCTGGTCCTGGCAATGGCGCTCTCCACTGCATCATCCAGTTCCAACCCATCCTCCAGATGCAAGAACAACTCCTTATACCCGAGAGCTTGCCTTGCAGTCCTGGAAAGACCTCCGGGGAGCATCAGCAGGTTCTTTGCCTCATCGAGCAAGCCATTCTCCATCCACTTATGAAAACGCAGTGCAATGTCGCGTGCGTATGTATCGTAATTAAGCGGTATGCCTACAAAGACAAACCGATTGGTCTGAGGATAGCTCTCCAATCCTGGTCCATAAGAAGAAAAGGGACGCCCAGAACCAATAGTAACTTCAAGCGCCCTTATTATCCTCCTTGAGTTCTGAGGAGTGATCCTAGATGCTGCCAGGGGATCAAGCTCAGTAAGTAGCTTGTAAAGAGATTCAGGTCCACCCTCACGATCGAGTTCCTTGACCAGATCCTTTGCTACCGACGGCCATCTTGCTGGTATGGACAATCCGTCTGTCAGGGCTCGTAAATAAAGGCCTGTCCCTCCTACCAACAGGGCTCTATGTCCCCTTGATTCGATGGATGCCAATGCATTCAGCGCCTCAGTCTGAAAACTGGCAACCGTATACTCATCGTGTGGCTCTACAAGGTCTATCATGTGATAATTCACTTCTCTGCGTTGAGCAAGCGATGGCTTTGCCGTACCTATATCCATGTACCTATAGACACACATCGAATCCACGGAGATTATCTCCATATCTGGCAAGGTAGTGGCCAAAGTATGAGCAAGTCGAGACTTACCTGTAGCAGTAGGTCCGACTAAAACTATATGCAAGCAGTCGTTACCTGGAATATCAGTTGCACTGAATATCATATATTCGCTGAGAATAAATAATTTATGGTGAGCAGTTAGCAGCCCTCACTGGAATCCTCAAATGGTTCAAGCGTATCGACATCCTACCACGATATTCGCCCTTAAGATGATGGGGGCCTGCATCGGTAATCTTCACCTGTATGTACGAGCCGGGATTCAGCAGATGATCCGAATAAAAATGTACCAACTTTCCCTGACGAGTCCTACCTGTCCATACCGAAGGATCTTTTTTGGATATTCCTTCTACCTGTACCTCTTCGATCATGCCCACCCTGGCTCTGTTGCGCTCAAGCGCAGAGCGCTCTACCAGCTCTACCAGACGGGAGAACCTGGAACTGACTACGCCAGACTCCACAAATTGATCTACCATCCCTGCCGCTACCGTTCCGGGCCTAGAGGAGAATTCAAAGGTGTAGGCCGCATCAAACTGAGCTTCTGCAACTACCTTAAGAGTTTCCTCGAAATCGTCTTCAGTTTCTCCGGGAAAGCCTACAATTATGTCCGTAGTCACGGCCAGATCAGGTATGACCTCACGTGCAGCACGTAACTTGGCAAGATAGCGCTCGGCATTATATCCTCTATGCATCATTGCCAATATCCTGTCGCTACCGGATTGCAAGGGGAAATGAAGTTGTTCGCATACTGCCTCTACCGAAGCCATGGCATCAATGGTCTCCGGAAGAAGATCTTTGGGATGAGGACTGGTAAACCTAACCCTCCGTACGCCATCGACCGCCCCTACCTCTCTGAGCAACTGTGCAAAAAGAGGACGCCTGCGAGTTATATCTCTCCCATAGGAGTTTACATTCTGACCGAGCAGGGTAATCTCACTTACACCTCTGGATGCCAGTTCGGACACTTCGTTTATTATGTCATCGATCGGCCTTGATGACTCAGGTCCTCTAACCATGGGAACGGTACAGAAGGTACAGGAGTTGTTACAACCACTCTGTATGCTCACATAAGCTGACCAGGGAGTACTGTTCATGGGTGGCAGGCTCCAGGCATAGCTACCACCCTGATAACCGGCAATTTCCTCAGCTTCTTCTCGCGTCTCTAATACCTCTACAACGGATCTGCCCACACCGGCACCATATTCGAGCAGGGCAGGTATCCTGCTCAGGTTGTAGGTGCCAACTACGACATCTACATATGGTGCGCGCTCCACCAATTGTTCTTTCTCTCTTTGAGCCAGGCATCCACCGACGACGATACGCATAGTAGGATTGGATTGCCGTATGCTTTTCATCTGCCCAAGAAAACCATATAGCTTATTGTCAGCATTCTCCCTTATACAGCAGGTATGTACAAACACAACATCTGCATCCCCAGGATCATCTACCTCATGCATACCGGCTGACTGCAAAAGCCCTTCGACACGCGAGGTGTCATGATCGTTCATCTGGCAACCAAAACTACGAGTGTAATATGTGCTGGCCATCACCACAGTATAGCAAGAACCATCCGGTGCCTTGATCACTATTAGCTGCATTCCTTCACAGAATTCTGCGAATTACACCTAATTGCAGCTTATTCAGATAGGAAGCAAGCGGATAATACTTCTAAGCTTCGCCTCTATCTCCAGTACCTCATCGTCCACATCAGAGGATTCCACAATTCCTGCCCCAGCCTGAATACTCACCTCATCGTCCTCAACTATAGCAGTCCTTATATTCAATACATTGAACCCATCACCATTGCCCGCCAGCCACCCTGTTATACCCGCATATCGATTACGTGGCTCTCCTTCCAGTTCGGCTATCTTCTTCATGGCAATCTCACGAGGTACCCCTGCTACGGCTGGGGTAGGATGCAGGTCGTCCAGTAATTTCAGCGTAGTATTAGGTCCATTCAAATCTTCACGCAGTGCTCCAGTGATGGCAGTCTTAAGATGCATTACCGAAGCCAGCCTGATTATTCCAGGTTGGCTGGAATAATCAACAGATTCACAGTACCTATCGAGAACAGATGCAATTTCATCGACCGTTATACTATGCTCCAGGCGGTTTTTTGGAGACTCCATCAGTAACTTGTTGAGATATTCGCTGCTACCTACCAACTGATTACGTAACCTCTCAGCGTATTCAATGTCTTTGGGTATCATCTGGGGAGAGAGAGTACCTGCAAGAGGAGAAGAGGTTATTATGTCCCCACTCCGAGAAAGAATGAGTTCCGGAGTCGCTCCAATCATGTATACACTACTCCCCGAGCGGCGAGTTGAGAGTGCTTCACCGTTACTCATATCAGTATCGTCCGGTTTACTTTGGCTGACATCTCCCTTATAGTCCTCGGCAGCAGATGCCAGTAACCAGCAATCCGGTTCGTTCGCCTTCATGTAAAAGAGAGTATCAAGAAGGGTAAGAGACTTGGGGAGTGTAAGAGTCTCTCTCCACGAGATTACCACTTTTTCAAGCTCACTACTCTTGATGGTATCTATGGCATTGCTTATCATCTCTTTTAGGGCAGCACGACCATGTAACTCAATCGTATTTGCAGTATCCAAGTGGACACTGGAACTACCCGACCTGCCAGCATCCTTGACAATATATTTAGTAAACGGCCCATCCTGCGGCCCAGTAGACGACCCATCCGCCGGCTCAGTAGACGACCCAGCATCTGACCGATCCTGCGACCC
>JAJZWK010000027.1 GCA_021846725.1 Actinomycetes bacterium
GATCTCCCGGGCTTTTATCCCGCCGTGGGATGAGGATGGAAGGCCATCATTCACCTGTGCCTCTTGGACCAGACCAGCAAGCAATTGAGCTTGCAGCGGAACCCTAGGCACGCCTCTACGTTGAGTCGATTACATTAAACCACTCAGGTATTTCATGTAGGTTACCTGGATATTACAATTCTATGAACCGAATGTTAACCGAATGTTTCGTAATACGTTCGGCCGAGAACAGGAACAGCCAGAGGTACCATGTAACTGGCCGGATAACGCCACGCCAAGACTGCACTTTACGGCGCTGCTTGGCCGAAAGGTACCATGTGGCCAGCCGAATAATGCCACGTTACTTAGAGGATCAGGTATGTAACCCACACTCTGTTTTATCTGTATCCGACCAACGGCCGGCACGAGGATGCTCTCCTGGAGCTACTGGCCGGGTGGTCGGTGCACAACCTATAGATAGATAGCCTTGCGATATAAGTGGATGTTCCGGAAGTCCTGTAGAAGTTATGTAACTACTGATATCATCATCTGTCCAATTTGCCAGAGGATTGACCTTTACCATTCCACGTGTAGCGTCCCATGATACTATTGGAGTATGGGCACGGACGGGAGAATCAGATCGCTTAAGCGCCGTCAACCATGCTGCCCTGCCTTTCAGCGCCTTACCAAGCGGCTCTACCTTTCTATACTCGCAGCAATGCTCGCTACCACATGGCCATTCTGTGGCATTCTCACCCGGTGAGGTGATGATCAAATTCAGATTGTATCGCTCTCTGACCTGATCAACAAATTCAAGCGTCTCGGGAAAGTGATATCCAGTATCCAGAAAGATTACTTCCAAGTCGGGATCCACCGACACCGCCAGATCTATGATCACACAATCCTGAAACGAACAGGCTAATGCTACATTATGATCGTAATGATCTACTGTCCACCTAATAATTTCCTGAGCGGTTGCGTCCTCGAAACGCTGCGAAACTGCCTCTATTCCTTCTATGTCTATATCTATACTCGTCATATTTGCTCCTTCTCTCTTCATACCTGTTGTACTTCTCTCTTCATACCTGTTGTGTCTACATCCCTGCACTAATTCCTACTACGTACGCTATGTTTATTCATACCCATTCATATCGTATCTACATCCAATACGTCCATGCTCATACCGCTTATATGCCCATCACATTCGTTTCTCTTGCGGTGAACCTCCTCGCCCTTACGGACGGGGATTGCGGTCGCTTCTCGTTCACATCTATTCTGCCTGTCTCCATCGAACTATTTGCTTCCTCTGTCTCCATCCGCTCCGCAGATCCATATCTCCGCTCCATCCGCTCCACAGATCCATATCCTCCACAGAGCCAAGCCCCGAGCATATGCTCCTGTTTTGATGTTTGATCACCTGTTTGATCACATCCTGGCATCGTCATTGGCAAGGCTGCTTGCTTTTCATCTCCTATACTAGTATAATATGACTAATTAGATCAACTTTTAAGGATTATGCAGAAAATGATACCAGAAACATTAACAACAGAGGAATCGGTATTCCAGGTACCAGCGACAGGATCGCCAGAGGCACAAGCACTGGCAGCACAGGAATCGGCATTGGCCGAGACAGCCCCTGTGTCACCATGCAGCATACCAACGACCCCTTCCGTGAATAATGTAACATTACCCGCGACTTGGGAGTCCGGTAAGTTACCAAAGACGGGAGGAGGTACAATACGACCAGAGAATATGTCATCTGAGAACATACCAGAGTATAATGTAACGAACAACCCAATAAAACGTAACGTATACGAAGACCTTGATATCCTTGAATCACATGCCATATACGTGATAAGAGAAGTAGCCGCCGAATGCAGTAATCCCGCCATCCTTTTTAGTGGTGGTAAAGACTCAGCAGTTATCCTTCACCTGGCAGTCAAAGCATTTCACCCAGCGAGATTGCCGTTTGCTCTCTTGCATGTAGATACAGGTCATAATTTCGATGAAGCACTGAACTTCAGAGACAAGAGAGCCTCTCAGCTTGGAGTAGATCTGATCGTAGCCTCAGTCCAAGCTGCAATAGATGCAGGAAAGGCGATAGATCCAGGACCGGGAGTTTCGCGCAATAGACTCCAAAGTGCAGTACTACTTGAAGCAATAGCACATAATGGAATTGATGCCTGCCTCGGCGGTGCAAGAAGAGATGAAGACAAGGCACGAGCAAAAGAACGAGTACTGTCATTTAGGGATAGTTTCGGTCAATGGGATCCGCACAACCAGCGACCGGAACTTTGGAACCTCTACAATTTGCGAATAAACAAGGGAGAGCATCTAAGAGCATTTCCTCTCTCTGATTGGACAGAAATGGATATATGGCATTATATAGAGCGTGAGAACATAGAACTCCCCTCTCTCTACTATGCGGCAGAACGACCTATAGTCGAACGGGATGGGATGCTGCTTGCGCTAAATAAGTGGGTGCAACCCCGTGACGGAGAATCGGTCTCCCTTGAAATGGTCCGATTCCGTACCGTAGGAGATGCAACCTGCACCGGTGCAGTTCGCTCGAGAGCAAAGACGCCGTCAGAGGTAATCGAGGAGCTGAGCCATGTCCAACTCAGTGAGCGGGGAGCAACAAGAGCAGATGACAAATTCTCGGAAACGGCAATGGAGGATCGTAAGAAAGAGGGTTACTTCTAATGCTCAGGCTGGCTGCCGTCGGAGCAGTAGATGATGGCAAGTCCACTCTCATAGGAAGATTGCTACATGATACAGGACAGATACCAGACGATCACTTGCAAGCTGCGCTGGCAGCAAGTAAGCGAAGAGGGATGGACCATATCGATCTATCCTTACTGACCGACGGGCTACAGGCTGAACGAGAGCAGGGAATTACGATAGATGTAGCGCACCGGTATCTGACTATTCCCGGTCACAAGCTCGTTATTGCAGATTGCCCCGGACACCTGCAGTATACGAGGAATATGGCAACCGGATCATCCAATGCTGACATCGCCTTGGTGGTGATAGACATAACAAGGGGTATTCGCCAACAGACCAAGCGCCACATGGTAATAGCCTCGCTATTTGGGATACGCCGTTTTATCATTGCAGTGAACAAAATGGATGCTGTATCGTTCAACGACTCTGATTACAACGCAATAATAGGCAGCCTCAGCGAATTACAGCATAGCCTCAAACGAGTAAATCTGGAGTTGGGCGAAATAGTAGCGATACCGCTTTCAGCCTTGACCGGCGACAATGTAGTTTTCCGTTCCAGTCGCACACCCTGGTATGCAGGGCCCACGTTACTAGCCGCTCTACAACAAGTACGTCCCCAGGGTGAAGTAAAATTACCTCTAAGACTCCCAATACAATCGGTCATGAGGACAGGATCCACCTCGAGACGTTACGTCGGAATGATCTCTTCTGGTCAACTTATAGAGGGTCAGAAAATTACCATACTCCCCTCTAACGTAGTTACTCATGTAAATAATATATGGGATCCAAGCGGTCATGTCAGTATGGCAGGTCCTTTGACATCGGTATCACTGGAACTTTGTGACGAAGTCGGTATCACACGCGGTGATGTCATAGTTGAATCTTCGATGATGCCCAAAGTAACCAATCACTTTGAGGCCGTACTATGCTGGTGGGACACCCGGCCGGCTTCTCCAGGTAACAGGTACCTGCTGAAATCGGGAACAAACACTACTCGTGCATCAATTAGCAAGATAACGACAGTGCTGGACGTAGACAACGTTCGGGAAATAGCTACCACCGAGCTGGAGCACAATGCCATTGGAATATCGACGATAGACACCGCTGCATCTCTGCCGCTAGATAGCTACACCACCAACCGAGCAACAGGAAGCTTCATCATCATAGATGAGAAGACCAACGCCACAGTTGGTGCTGGCATGATCAGGTGAGGGACCATCATCTTCCCTGGTTGCCTGTCTCTATATCGCTGGCAGGCTGTAAATGCCTAGTAGTAGGAGCAGGGCCAATTGCAACTCGAAAGGCCAGTTTGCTCTATAATTGCGGAGCCGCTGTAACAGTTGTAGCACCGGATCTCTGTAAACAGATGGACAAGCTCGTAAAAGGTGAGGTAACCTCGACCGGGCAGCATCAAGAGAAAAATCCCATACTTGATCGTACCTTCATACCAATTACCTTCGAACAAAGGAAGTACAGGCCAGGAGAGGCTTCCGGATATCAGCTGGTCATAGCAGCAACCGGAAATCATGAAGTGGACTATAAAGTCGCCAACGATGCATTAGCATCCGGAGCTCTAATAAATGTAGCAGATGATGCAAGACCGTCCAACATATTATTCCCAGCCGTATACAGAGACGGACATGTATCTGTATCGGTATCCACTGAAGGAGCCAGTCCTGCACTTGCAAGTTGGCTCCGCAACTACATACAACGTAAACTCCCACCATACCTGGGAGTGCTGGCTGAGCTATTAAGCCAAGCTCGCCGCGACCTGCATGATGCTCATCAAAGCACTGAAGGCATAAAATGGCACGATATGATAGACGAGATATATGGTACCGACAGAGTCGAGTATCCCAACAACCAAAACATCGAACTAACCGACCAGCTTACCCAACCTGATAATAAAGTCACCGAGCCAGACGACCAATTGGGTAAATCAACCGACCGATTTATCCAGTTGGCTGACCAAGCGATCAAGCCAGTTAGTCAAGTCGACCAATTCGCCAACAAAGCGCGACAGCTTATCAAAGATTGGTTGGGTAGCAACCAATAAAGCTTACCAATCAACAAGGCTTATATTGCACCAGTTGGACCTGTCACCAGTCGGACCTGTCACCAGTTGGGGAAGTTAAACCAGGTATGTCGATCAGGCCAGATACACTTGATGTACATCCAGTATGCCATTAGAGCTACGCAACTCTCCAAGTGTATCGGCATCCAGAGAACTACCTGTAGAAAGGACCATAAGCGCAGTACCGCCCTTCAAAGATGGCCCCACAGCCATGGACGAAATCGAGACTCCCGCTTTGCCGATTACAGTACCGACAATTCCAATCATCCCCGGACGATCATCATTCCTCACTACCAACATGTTCGGGGAAGGCGGAACCTCCACAACATGATCATCTACCATCACTATACGTGAATCCGGCTTGGGGCCACTAATGGTACCAGCTACAGAATGCTCTGGAGAACGAACAGTAATTGAGCTGACAAAGTCTCTCGTTGCAGTAGTGACAGTCTCCCGCACTTCAAGCCCCCGATCTTCTGCAAGTTGCGATACATTGACATAGGATACCGGCTCTTCTGTACCGGCAGCGAAAATCCCCTTCAACACAGCCAGGGTCAGTACCGACGTGCCAGTTGCTCCACCGGAACCGTCCGGTGCCTTGGCCAAAGCACCCTGATACTCTATCTCAATACTCGACGGCAACCCCTCATGTAAGCAGGCCAAAAATCTCCCCAGGCTGACCGCAAGTGGCAGGAACGGCTTGGCTGACTCTGATAATGATCCAGCAGCTAAGTTGACTGCAAAAGGAACCAGTTCTCCAGCGAGTGCAAGGATGACCTGCTCTGCGATAGTAATTCCTGCTTTATCCTGAGCCTCAGTCGTAGATGCCCCCAAATGCGGAGTAACAACCACACTAGGCAAGCTAAGTAGTGGGGATCCTGTAGCGGGCTCCTCGGCAAATACATCCAGTGCAGCTCCACCGACATGCCCTGACTTGATACTCTCGTAAAGAGCATCTTCGTCTATAACGCCCCCACGCGCGGCATTGACGATCCTGATACCCTGCTTCGATTTCGCCAGTAACTCTCCATCTATAAGTCCCATAGTATCCTTGGTCTTTGGCAGATGAATCGTAACAAAGTCAGACTCTGCCATAAGCTCTTCCAACGAAGTAAGCTGGACATTCATTCTCTTGGCTCGTTCGACAGTGACATAAGGGTCGTAAGCGATCAACTTCATGCCCAAGGCCAATGCTCTCTGTGCAACCAGCGCGCCTACATGCCCCAGCCCTACTATACCAAGAGTCTTACCGTACAGCTCGACACCTTCCCACTTTGAACGTTCCCAAGATCCACCAACAAGTGCCATATGCGCTTGAGGGATATTCCTGGCCTGGGCGATCATAAGGCCAATTGTATGCTCGGCAGCCGATATTATATTTGACTGAGGGGCGTTTACCACCATGACCCCTTTAGACGTGGCATGCTCTACATCCACATTATCCAGCCCTATACCAGCACGACCTACCACCTGTAAATTACGACCTGCGTCTATTACTTCACTAGTTACCTTGGTTGCCGAACGAATAATGATGGCATTGGCTTCTGATATAGCATCTACCAGATCACCGGGGGACAAATCCAACTTGACATCCACTTCGTGTCCCGCATCGCGTAACAACTGTAGACCGGCATCAGCAATTTTTTCTGTTACAAGTACTACTCCCATATTCATTTCCTTTCTTTATAGCGAATCTTACAGTAAACTTCTCCCGTCCTTACGGACAGAACTTTCTTGCCAAAATCGGGTAAACCTCTCCCGCATGAATACAATGATGCGGCCGCGACCTACTCACTTTCCAGAATACATCCTCACGACACCGGTATAAAATTCACCACCGGTAATCATATGTTCATCTCGAATAGCAACATAGTGTCCGTTCTGTAAAAAGCTCGTCGCCAATAAAGCGTCCTTTGAACCACAAGCTCGACTATCTGCTCTGCAGTTCAGGGTAAGGATAGGCACCGGGTATAATGGCAATAGTGACTCCAAAGGTATTACTAATAGACAATTACGACTCATTTGTATACAATCTCGTACAGGAACTGGGGGAGTTGGGAAGTGACCCTGTGGTATATCGCAATGATGAAGCAGACATTGCTACCATACGATCGCTCGCCCCTGATGCCATAGTCGTATCACCAGGACCGGGCAGACCGGAGGAGGCAGGTATAAGTATTGCAGTAATAAGGGAATTTGCCGGTAAGGTGCCCATATTAGGGGTATGCCTAGGCCACCAAGCCATAGGGGTGTCATTTGGCGCAAAAGTAATCCGCGCAACTGAGGTAGTCCATGGCAAGACCTCTTCAATCTCCCATACGGGAACTGGTATACTGAATGGGCTACCCAATCCGTTTACGGCTACCAGATATCACTCACTGGCTATTGACCCTAATACAATTCCACCAGTTATATCAGTGGATGCCCGGGCTCCCGACGGAACAATTATGGCAATATCTCATAACGATTTTTTAGTCTGGGGAGTACAGTTTCATCCAGAATCCATACTAACCAAAGATGGCCCGAAAATACTGGAAAATTTTCTGGCCGCAACAAATACAAAGTGATTAGCAATACCGCCAGCTACCAGGCTAATATATAGACATGGCATCAAAGACAGGACCTGGAAGCGCTACCAAAAAAGGACGATCGGCAGGAAGAGTTACCGGCAGGCATGTACATATAAGGGAAAACGCACCAGATCCAAACGCTCGCTATACTCCTCCGATTCCAAAAAAGATAAGGAGAAGTCCTAGCTGGATGGGGCCCACAATTATCGGCATCCTGGTTCTGGGAGTACTCATGATCATACTGAACTACACCGGCATACTCCCGGCTTCACCAACCAACTGGTACCTACTTGGAGGCATAGCACTCTTCTTCATAGGTGCTATAGGCGCTACCCGCTACCACTGATAGAAAGTGGCACGAATTGATCCATCTGCCTGCACGAAAACTAGTTAAAAGCTCCCTGCAAACCTCTGGCTTTACTCACGGAAAGGATGCCAATAAAGCCAATTGGGGCTCAGCCACAACTGCGACCAAGCCCCAATAATCGATCTTGGCTTGAATATGGTTAACTTATTATGACTCTCTAACCCAAGCGCTCGATGATAGTTGCGTTAGCCATGCCGCCGCCCTCACACATCGTCTGCAAACCGTAACGACCACCAGTACGCTCCAACTCGTTGAGCAAGGTCGCCATCAACTTGGCACCTGAACACCCTAAGGGGTGACCCAAGGCAATGGCACCACCATTGACGTTTACCTTGGACATATCGGGATGATGCTCTTTCTCCCATGCAAGAACGACCGATGCAAAAGCTTCATTTATCTCTATTGCATCTATGTCATCCATGGTAAGTTTACCTTTCTCGAGAACCATCTTCGTAGCCGGAATAGGCCCTGTAAGCATGGTAACTGGATCAACACCAACCACAGCAAAGCTGTGAAAGCGTGCTCGCGGTCTGAGTCCAAGCGCATTTGCCTTTTCCTCGCTCATAATCAATAAAGCAGCTGCACCATCAGTAATCTGTGATGAGTTACCTGCAGTTACCTTTCCATCCGGCTTGAATGCTGGCTTGAGCGATCCCAGCACCTCTACAGTAGTACCTGGACGTATTCCCTCGTCAGTAGAGAAAACCTCTTCAGTCAAATTACCTTCATCGTCTCTTACCTTTAGTGGAATAATCTCATTCTCGAAACGACCCTCTTCGGTTGCCACCGCTGCACGGCGCTGGCTCTCTGCACTGAATACATCCAAATCTTCACGCGATAGGTTCCACTGGTCAGCTATCATCTCAGCAGATATTCCCTGAGAAACCAAGCCGCCCTTATCTGCATAACGTGACATAACAGTGGGGCCAAACGGAAATCCTAGATCACGAACAATTGAAGAGCCCATAGGAGTACGAGTCATACCTTCTACTCCCAAGGCAATTACTATATCGTATACGCCAGCCATCACTCCTTGAGCAGCAAAATGTGCAGCCTGCTGCGAAGAGCCACACTGACGATCTATGGTGGTAGCAGGAACAGACTCAGGGAAACCTGCAGCCAACACAGCACTCCTACCTATGTTCAGTGCCTGCTCGCCGACCTGCATGACGCATCCAGTGATCACATCGTCTACTGTCGCCGGATCAAGTTTGTTGCGCTCGATCAGCGCCTTGAGCGGCTCTGCAGCCAAATCTACCGCATGCCATCCACGCAGTTTACCGTTGCGCTTTCCTCCTGCAGTTCTCACTGCATCTACTATTACAGCTGTTGGCATAAATGCCTCCTTTTTTCAATCTCGTACAAACTGACTGAGGTATCCTCAGCAATTACCTGACATGTCGTATCAAAAACTTGACCGTACAGTCAAGATTATATCACTGACGCATGAGACAGTCAAACCGCCAGCAGAAGATGCCATTGATCATATGATGATCCGTACCACAAAAGTCTCCGGCTTTAGCGATAAGAGCTTTAGCGATAAGAAGAAATCAACATCACAACGGCTGTGACTTCTGTTCTTCGCTACGCAATGCATTGTAGATACGCTCTTTCAGGGATTCTGGTACGCTATCTTTGCACCTCGTCGCCAGAACTTTTTTCAACTCGGCCTCAAAGTCATATGCCTGTACACACGGAGAACACTCATCCAAGTGGCGCTGAACAGCTTCGCGTCTTTGCTCGGTCAAGTCGCCATCCAAAAAGCTATACAGCTTTGCCATTGCCTCCCGACAACCCACGATCTCAGGACCACGCATATTCTTTGATGTATTATCGGTCATAGTATCACGCTAACAAACCATTCTATCATCCATTAAGAAGTTTAGCGGATTCTACCGCCGGATTCTACCGCCACCCTGCCCCCTAGCCATTCACGAGCACCTGACTTTCTTACCCAATGATCCATCCGAGATATTGTCCAATGACTCATTCGGAACGTCCGATACTCCATTTGAAATATTGTCCAACTGTTCATCTCGATGGCTCGATTCCAGCTCATCGGCAGATTTACCCAGCGTATGTCCATCCGAGGTAGGCTTATCTGGACTGGGGCCATCCACAAGTCCTCTTTTCAGGACATAGCTATGGAGTACCTTCTGGATAGCTTTCCTGCCACGATATATTCGACTCATCACCGTCCCAATGGGAACTCCTGTAATTTCGGCTATCTCCGCGTATGAAAATCCCTCTACATCCGATAGAAGCACCGCTATTCTAAATGATTCCGGCAACCCTTCGATAGCCTCTTTGATTTCTACATCGGTAAACAAGTCAAGAACTTCTTCCTCTGCTGACCTACCGTGTGCCAACGAGCCCCCTCTTTTGAGTTGTTTGTACAGATAAAGATCTTCTATGTCATCCATACCGGTAGTTTCCGGGTGCCTCTTGGCCGATCGATAGTTACTAATATATGTGTTTGTAAGAATCCTGAATAGCCAAGCCCGTAAGTTGGTATCCTCTTGGAATGTATGGAAACCCCTGTATGCTCTCAATATGGCTTCTTGCACCAGATCCTCTGCGTCGCTAACATTACCAGTCATTCTCATGGCCGCAGTATAGAGAGCGTCCATATACTCTGTAATCAATTCCATGAAGCGCGCCTTGTCGGCCATAATCGCATACTAGCGCATAAGCAGGTAACAGGTGACACAACTTGGCTACCCATAACTAACCAGCTAAATTGTTGAACAACACGGGTAACCACGCTACGACAATGCCAATTTTCGTGTATCTCTATTTTAGGATGAGTAATACGGGTAAACACACCACGACAATGGCTATAGCTCGACCTACCCACAACTGACCAGTTGAAAACCTTCTGTACGAGAATTATCCAACACAGAAGTTGCATCACGGATATTACTTACAGGTATAACTTCAATGCCGTCGACATCTATTTCACTCGACGCAGGCAGAATAGCCCTCTTGAAACCAAGTCTTCTGGCTTCAGTGACGCGCTCCTCAAGATACGGAACACGCCGTATCTCTCCAGCTAAGCCGACCTCACCTATGGCCACTGTATCAAAGGGAAAAGGCACTAACCGCAACGCAGAAGCCATGGCCAGCAGTATTGCAAGATCACCAGCTGGCTCATATACTTTAATCCCTCCAACCGCTGATACATACTGATCAAACCCATCCGATTGTATATTGACATGATTCTCCAAAATCGCCAAAAGTATGGTGAACCTACCCGCATCCACCGACTTGGCTATCCGTCTCGGAGTAGATTGTGATGATTTGCTTGCAAGTGCTTGAATCTCGACCAGTAGAGGACGTCCACCTCTAGCCATTGGGAACACCACGCTCCCGGGAACAGAGGGAGCAGGCCTATCTCCCAACAACATATCGTAAGGATCATCCACTGCCACCATGCCCGTACTTCCCATGCAAAAAAGTCCAGTCTCTCCGACAGCTCCAAAGCGGTGTTTGATAGCCGATACCGATCTCAATGCGTGATGCCTGTCGCCCTCTACAACCAACACCGTATCGACCATATGCTCCAATACTTTAGGTCCGGCTAGTGTACCGTCTTTGGTTACATGGCCGACTATGACAAACGGTATCAAGGTAACCTTAGCAATACGAATCAGCAAATCTGCACACGCTTTTACCTGGTTTATCGATCCTGCCATACCTGAAAGCGATGGATCGACCATTGTCTGTATGGAATCGACTATCACAATACTGGGCTGGTACTCACGAATATAAGCCGCCACTCCAGTAACGTCTCGCGTATCAAGTACAAAGAGGGTCTCAGGCAATTCACCCAAACGAAGTGCCCGCAATGTCACCTGCGACGCCGATTCTTCAGCGGAGACCAGCAAGACACTCTGCCCACGTAAGGCTATCGATCGGATAGCCTGCAAAAACAGGGTTGATTTACCTATTCCAGGCTCTCCGGCCACAAGGGTAACCGAACCTTCTACAAATCCACCGCCCATCACCCTGTCAAGCTCACCGATGCCCGTCTCCAAATACCTCTCCTCTGCCACCCTGACATCAGCTATAGAGATAGGCCGTCTATCTGGCTCGCTGTCTGCTGTAATACTGGCTCCGGGAGTTAGAACCTCACCAGTTAAGCCGAGCCCGGTTTCGCTCAGTCCTGCTACACCCAGCCTAGCTGCAGCCAGGGAAGGTGCGTCGCCTACCCCAGCAATACCAATACCTGTACGTGGCAAAATCTCTCTGGAGATCTCATTAACGGTGTTCCACTCCCCGCAATGTGAGCAGCATCCCATCCACTTTGGATGCACTGCTCCGCAACTACTGCATTCAAAAAAATGTCTATGTACAACCATGAGGCAATCATAACGGAGGGGTGCTACACTAATTCCGATGTACTAATTGTTGTACGCGTTATTGCACAGTTATACACTTAATGTATAAGGTATCACCAACTTGGGCACAGCCCGTAGTTTATACCAACCGCTAAACCGGCTTCCTCCCCACGGATAAAGCCACTACAACTAAAGTCGGGGATTTCGTGTGGCACGGATATGAAGTGATTCAAGAGGGAAGCTCGGAACCGGCGAGTTCCAATGGGGGTGGTTCTATATCCTCCATAACGTTGAATACTACCTCACCATCCTCAATGTCAACTGTTATAGTCTCACCAACATGAAACTCTTTCCAAAGCAACTTCTCGGATAAGGGATCCTCTACATACTGTTGTATCGCACGCCTTAAGGGCCTGGCACCGAGTGTAGGATCGTAACCATTGTCAGCCAGCCAGCTCTTAGCCGCCTCGGTTATCTTCATAGACAATCCCTGAGCTTCTACCTGCTCTATCACTCTAGCCATCATAAGATCAACGATCTGAACCACCTCATCCTTAGTTAGTTCGTGGAATACTATGGTTTCGTCGACCCTATTCAAGAACTCAGGCTTAAAGTATTCCTTCAAAGCATCGTTCACCTTCTGCTTTACTCTTTCATGAGTGACCGCCTCTGATGACTTGGAAAAACCTACAGATGTCTTGCGCAGTTCAGCAGTACCCAGGTTCGATGTCATGATAAGTACTGTATTCTTAAAATCTACACTTCGTCCCTGAGCATCGGTAAGTCTCCCCTCTTCCATGATCTGGAGTAAAGTATTGAATACATCAGCATGTGCCTTCTCCACTTCATCAAAGAGGACAACCGAAAATGGCTTTCTCCTCACTGCTTCAGTAAGTTGCCCTCCTTCGTCATATCCGACATACCCTGGAGGCGAACCAACCAGCCGTGAAACAGCATGCTTTTCCATGTATTCGCTCATGTCAAGCTGTATCAAGGCATCTTCATCGTCAAAGAGCAACTCGGCAAGAGCCTTAGCGAGTTCAGTCTTTCCTACTCCCGTCGGCCCTAGGAAGATGAATGAACCGGTCGGACGTTTTGGATGCTTAAGGCCAGCACGAGTACGCCTGATAGCTCGCGAGAGTGCACTAACGGCTTCCTCCTGCCCGATAACTCTCTTGTGCAGCTCGTCTTCCATGCGCAGCAACTTGGCAGTTTCTTCCTCTGTCAGCCTCTTCACCGGTATACCTGTCCAGTTGGCAAGCACTTCAGCAACGACTTCCTCATCGAGCACATCATGGAGTTCACCACCGGCCGACTGCCACTCCTTCTCCATGGCCTCCTTGGCCTCCAGCTTCTCCTTCTCCTTCTCTGCCAGCTTCTTGGCTTGCTCGAAATTCTCCTTGTCTATTGCTATCTCCTTATTGCGCTTTATCTTGGCAATTTCATCTACTAACGATTTATATTCCGGCGGACGCTTCATCCTCTTGATTCGTAAATGGCTGCCAGCCTCATCTATAAGATCTATAGCCTTATCCGGCAGAAATCTGTCAGCTATATATCTGTCTGCAAGATTTGCCGCTGCAACCAATGCCTGATCGGTAATAGTCACAGTATGATGCTCTTCGTAACGATCCCTGAGACCCTTCAATATCTCAATCGTATGAGGAACTGTAGGCTGCTCTACCTTGATAGGCTGGAATCTCCTCTCCAAGGCAGCATCTTTCTCCAAATGCTTACGATACTCATCAAGGGTAGTTGCTCCGATCGTCTGCAATTCACCTCGCGCCAGCATAGGTTTTAGAATGGAAGCTGCATCTATCGCTCCTTCTGCAGCTCCTGCCCCTACAAGAGTATGAATCTCGTCGATAAATATAATAATATCACCGCGCGATCTTATCTCTTTAAGTACTTTCTTGAGACGTTCTTCGAAATCACCACGATAACGACTTCCAGCAACTAAGGCACCAAGATCCAGTGTGTATAATTGCTTCCCCTCTATGGTCTCTGGTACATCATTTGATACAATACGCTGAGCAAGGCCTTCCACAATTGCAGTTTTACCAACTCCCGGTTCACCTATGAGTACCGGATTATTCTTGGTACGACGCGAAAGTACCTGCATAACACGCTCAATTTCCTTTTCGCGTCCAACAACAGGGTCAAGCTTACCTTCTTTTGCCATATTGGTAAGATTCCTGCCAAACTGATCCAAAATCGGCGATCCTGAAGATCCCGCATCTTGCGATCCTTGTCCTACACCTGCACCAACCGACTCCTTGCCCATGCTCTTGGACAATATCTGGATGACCTCCTGGCGAACGCTGGCCAAATCTGTTCCCATGCTAACCAGTACCTGAGCAGCAACGCCCTCACCTTCTCTCACCAGTCCGAGTAGCATGTGCTCGGTACCGATGTAGTTGTGTCCTAATTGCAAGGCTTCACGTAATGAAAGTTCCAATACTTTTTTTGCACGAGGTGTAAAAGGAGGGGATCCTGTCGGCGCACCTCCAGACAGTCCTATCATCTCCTCCACCTTCTCCCTAGCTCCCTCAAGAGTAATACCGAGTTCGTTCAATGCCTGAGCGGCTACTCCCTCACCCTCATGTATCAGTCCCAACAAAATATGTTCAGTCCCTATAAAGCTATGATTGAGCAGGCGTGCTTCTTCCTGTGCAAGTACCAATACCCTTCTAGCTCTATCAGTAAAGCGCTCAAACACCTGTAATACCTACTACTTTCGTACTCATGATCTGCTCTATTTTCATTTTATGCTGCTTACGCAGCACAGTCTCCAATCCAATCTCTCTAACTTCCAATCCAATTACCCAATCTCGATAATCTGCATTACAATTACCAGCATACCAGCCTTCTACGACTAACCGTCTCCACTATCAACTTGTCTTTCACCTATTCCTAATCGTTCGTTTTATCAAACCACTTAATAGCTTAATTACATTCTACATCTACCTGTATCACTTATAGTTCTCAGGATGGCAATTTCCGCAAATAATTTTTGGCCGTGCGAGAGAGGAGGGAACGAAAGTGGAAGGAAGACCGGGAATCGTATCGCTGACTACTAGACTACACTTGCTTCGATTTCTTGACCGTAAGGCAGAACTAAATCGCTCAATGACCACAAGATTTGCGCCGTACCCCCAGAACCGAGCACCAGAGCTACCTCGCCACCAGCCTGTAGCGTGCCTACTCCACCAAATACGGATTTTACCGACTGCTCCGAACTCACTGTAGACAGCACGTCTACATCAGGATTGCCACCACCTACGCTGGGAATGAGCTTGTGGTTGATCACAGTAAGATTTTCCAGTAGCGTTACAGAGGATACATCGATTTCATTGGGTACCGACCCATCGAGTACCAGTAGATCGTCACCTCCCCTCTCCAGACGACAATGCAGACTATTTTCCTCTCCATGCTCTATGTCGATCACAGCCAGTTTCTTCGGAAAACCCCAGATTTCCCTACCAGCACAGAGCGCCGTATCACTTGTAACGTATATGAGGGGACAGTACAACGCGGGATTGCCATTCCGCATTACGCCAACCAGGACAACGACTTCCCTGTAGGGACCTATAGTAGAATCTGGGTAGTCGGCAAAGACAGCCACCTGTAAGGGCAGGTATTCTATGCCTTCCGGCAACAACCCCGGTG